>NZ_CFJNYH010000039.1:0-27620 GCF_984815275.1 Coprobacillus sp. | reverse complement strand
TTATAATAATCACTTTTATATATTCAAACAAGGATTTCTTGATATCTTCTTTTTCCATTTCTATCACCTTGATTTATTATATCACATTATCCTCCATCTTTTAAGCGTGTTCTCAATTTTGTCACAATTTTTTTCTCAAGTCGTGAAACCTGAACTTGTGAAATTCCCAATCTTTGAGCTATAGCTTCCTGATTATAATCTAATTGATAACGCATATAGATAATCATTTTCTCTTTCTCATCTAGTTTTTCCATTTCCATTTCCAAGGCAATTTTTTCAAACCACATATGATCACTCTTATCAATTAATCTATCTTCCATACTAATTGTTGAACCATCTTTTTCATATATTGGTTCACTTAATGAAGTTGGGTAGTAAGATGAGTCAATAGCTTCAACAACATCATGTACATCTACCTCCAAATAACGGGCAACTTCTTCAACAGTAGGTTCTTCATTATTTTCTGCCTGCAATATCTCTTTGGCTTTGGTGACCTTGATATTTAATTCTTTGAGTGAACGTGAAACTTTGATTGTTCCATCATCACGGAAATATCTTTTGATTTCTCCCATAATAATAGGAACAGCATATGTTGAAAATTGGACATTATATGATGGATCAAAATGATTAATAGCTTTCATTAATCCAATGCAACCAATTTGAAACAAATCTTCCTTATCATAATAGCTATTCTTGAATCTATGAACAATAGACCATACCAATCCAAGATTATCTTTGACCACCTGTTCTTTAGCTTGTTCATCCCCTGAACGCACCTTTACAAGTAAGTCTAATGTTTTTGAGCTAGCCATTATCTTTCAGTCTTTTTGTGATGATTAGTTTTGTTCCTATATTGACAACACTTTCTATCTCTAATGAGTCAGCAAGTGTTTCTATGATTGTCATTCCCATTCCTGCATGTTCTAAGTCTTTTGCGGTTGTATAAAAAGGTGTTTTCACCTGATCTAAGTTTTCAATGCCTTTTCCATAATCCTGTATAATGAGTTTGACTTGACGATCTTCTATTTGTACTTTCATAACAACCATACACTCTGGGTTATGATTATAGCCATGAATAATCGCATTGCTGACACCTTCTGCAACAATTGTCTTAAATTCAATAATCTCGTCGATTGTTGGATTTAAAGGTGTTAAAAAAGCACCTACTGTCGTACGAGCAAAGTTCTCATTATCAAGTGATGCACTAAAGCTAACTTCCATTTGATTCATAGTGTCCCCTCCTTTAAACTTTCAATTGTTTCATAATAAGGCATAATTTGAAATAATCCTGTTAATTCAAATAAACGATATGCTACCTGATTTAAACCTGTTAAAATAAGAGTTCTATGATCAAACTTGAGTTGGTTATAACGACCTAAAACCAAACCAATTCCTGAACTATCAATAAAAGATGTGCCTTTAAAATCAAAAACGACGTCTTCATTTGTTTCTTCTAGTAGATCACTTAATTGTTGACGATAAACAGGGGCATTAACACAATCTATTTCACCTTGAAAATGGACAATAATTAACTGATCTGTAATTTCTATATTCATACTGTTTTCCACATCAATTCCTCCTTCTTTGCTATCATATACCAATTCAATTTGAAAGAAAATCGATTCGCTAAAACTAGAACAAAACCTACAAAAGTAGAAAAAATCTGCACTTTTAAATTTTTACATTATTATAGATAAAAAGATCTTGATTAACTTAAAGAAATGTATTGATATAAAAATTTGATTAAGATAAAGTTTACAAATGAGGACAAGAAAAGAGAGGAATATAAATAACCATTAAGATAAGATAATGTATGAGGAGGAACTTGCATGGAATGGTTAATGAATTTAAATAAAGCCATAGAATATATTGAAAACAATTTGGATAAAGAAATATCTAATGATGAAGCAGCACGTATTGCCTGTTGTTCAACGTACTATTTTCAACGTATGTTTACCTATGTAACAGGTATTTCATTAGCGGAGTATATTCGTCGTCGCAGGATGTCGCAAGCGGCTTTTGAATTACAAAGAACAGAACAAAAGGTCATAGATATTGCATTGAAATATGGATATTCTTCCCCTACTTCTTTTAATAGAGCATTTCAAAATGTTCATGGTATGACTCCCACTGCTGCTAAAAACATGGGAAGTATATTAAATGCATATCCACCAATCAAATTTTCTGTTGAAGTTACAGGCGGTCATGTTATGTCATATCACATTGAGAAAAAAGATGCTATGCGTATTGTTGGCATCCGTACTCCATTAGTTGAAGACATGGGAGAAAATCACAAAAATATCCCCAACTTTTGGAAAGAAACAAGACAAGGAATGAATTTTCAAAAAATATGTTCTTTATCTACATTAGAACCTCGAGGAATTTTAGGAATCAGTGTTTATCAGAATCCTGAGAATATTTTTTACTATATTGCTGCAGCAAGTGATAAACCTATTTTAGAAGGAATGTACGAATATGAAATACCAGCAGCAACATGGGTTATCTTTAAAACTGATGGACATTTTCAAGAGAGTGTACAAAGTGTTTTTCAACGATTTTATAAAGAATGGCTATTATTCTCGGGCTATGAATATGCAGGACTTCCTGATATTGAGGTATATCCCATAGAAGAGGAAAAACCCATAAGTGGTTATTCTGAAGTGTGGATTGCCATAAAAAAGAAGGAGAATTAATTTATGAACTATCAAATTGTATTAAAAGATATTGAACCAATTCATGTCGCTTATATGAAGTATGTGGGAGTTGTTACTGAAGCCAATAAAGTTTTTCCTCATGTCTTTAAAGCGATTATGGGAAAGACAAATGGGGCGCCCTTATTCAACTATCTCTCACTTAATAAAGAAACGAAAATTGGAGAGATGGAACTTTGTGTTCCAACAAACGCAACACCTACTGGAAATGGTATAGAAACTAAGCAATTACCACGCATAAAAGCAATCTGCGTTACTCATATCGGTCCCTATGAAACACTTTCACTTGCATATGAATGTATTAATGATTTTGCCAAACAAAATAAATTTATCTTAGTTCCACCTTTTCGCGAAGTTTTCATAAAAGGTCCTGGCATGCTCTTAAAAGGGAATCCCAGCAAATACATTACAGAAATACAATTTCCAATTATGGAGGAATAAATATGTACGCTATTCAGACACAAAACACCGTTAAAAAATACAAGAATGGTGTACAGGCATTAAACGGAATTAATATTTCTGTAAAAACAGGTGAAATTTTCTCTCTACTAGGGCAAAATGGAGCAGGAAAATCTACACTTATTAAGATACTCACAACTTACTTAAAACCGACTTCTGGTAAAGTGATTATGTTTGATCAAGATATTCACAATCAGACTGATGTTGTACGTTCAACAATTGCATGTGTTGCCCAACAAACTTCTATTGATACACATTTATCCTTAGAAGAAAACATGATGTTTCAAAGCCGTCTTTATAAAATTCCTAAAGCTAAAGCAAAAGAAAAGATAGAGGAATTAATAAGAGATTTTGAACTAGAACAATATAGAAATTATCCTGTATCATCTTATTCTGGTGGAGTAAAAAGGCGCTTAGATATTGCATTGAACATGATGTCAAATCCAAAAATCTTATTTTTAGATGAACCAACTGTTGGAATGGATATCCAATCACGAATGAGGATGTGGGATATGTTGTTAAAAATACGTGATCATTTTGGTACAACAATATTTCTAACAACGCATTATTTAGAAGAAGCAGACCAACTCAGCGATACAATATGCATTATGAAAGATGGGAAAGATGTTATACAGGGAACACCTTTACAACTCCGTTCGCTTATTCATCAAGATAGTCTGCAAATACAATTTTTAACTCAAAATGAAGTTCAAGAATGCCTTCCTTTATTCCAACAACTTTTTGTAGGCAGATCAGTATTTGCAAGAAATAAATCAATAATTGTTAATATACAAAACAGCCATTCTGATATGGAAAAAGCAATGAATTTTCTATTAAAAAACCACATTCCTTGTCAAAGTATTCAAATCATACAACCAACTTTAGAGGATGTATTCTTACGCTTAACTACAAAAAAAGAACAGGAGGTGAAAAAAGAAAATGAATGTCTTGGCAATATTACACAGAAATATTAAATGGCGTTTTCACAATGCATTGACCATAATCATTACTATTCTACAACCAATGCTTTGGTTAGTCATGTATAGTTCAGTAGCTGGAAGCACTATGCAAAATACAGGAATTAAGAATTATACTGCCTTTATTCTACCTGGACTCATAGTGTTGGTGAGTTTTGGTGTTTGTAGCAGTGGTGGAATTATGAATTACTTAATGAAAAATGATGGCAGTTTTTATCGTATTCTGATTGCCCCTATTCATCGCAGTTCTATTGTTTTAGGACAACTTTTGGAAGCTGTATTATGTTCGTTTTTTGAAGTGACAATTATGGTTATAGTTAGTCTATTCTTTTCTGTTAGAATTCCTTTAAATATTTCCATCATATTATATATAATTATTTTGATATTCTTAATGTCATTTTTTATGGCAGGAATTTGTTATGCTATAAGTCTTATACTTCCAAATGAAGTTATGTATGAAACAGTTATGAATGCAATTGTTCTTCCCATTTTCTTTCTTAGCACTGCATTATTTCCTGCTAACAATATTCATGGTGCTTTAGCAATTGCTATTCATATCAATCCATTTACTCATGTTATTAATATATTACGCTCATTTATTCTCTATGAAAGATTAGATATTGGACAGATGATTTTTGTAATGATTCTTTTTATGATACTTGGGTGTATCAGCTTCTTATGGGCACATCACAAATTAAAAAAGGAAACCAATTTATAAACCTAATATTTTCTATAGAGAAACAATAGAATAACCATAAGCAAATAATCTCATGATGATTTTATATATTTATGAAATCATCTTTTTTGATAAATTAAGTTATTTTTTATACACATGAGAAGTATTGTTATTTAAAATATAAAAATACCCTATATATGATACGACTTTATTTCGTATTCATTCTATAGAGTATAACAATCTCATTGAACTATATCTTATTTTATACGAATGCTTTAAAATAATTGTACATTTTTTCAGGTAAAGTTAAAGCTTCAATATCATCTTTACTTACAACTTCAAACGAAGCAATATTAACATCACTACGCATTAATAATATATGTCCAATTGTTTCACCTTTTTTTATAGGTGGAACTAGATTTGTATAATTCATTTCATATGTGACTTCATCTTGAGCACTCTTATCTTTAACATAGACAACATCTTCTTTACAAACAACCTCTACTGATTTTTGTCTTGCATTTTCAATAGGAATCTTTTCAATGATATCATCTTTTTTAAAGAGAATCACATTTTCATAAAGTGAAAAACCATAATCTAACAATTGAGAAACTTCTTGATTTCTCACTTTTGGTTCACTTTCTTTCATGACGACTGCTATAAGTCTTAAACCATTTCTTTTTGCTGTTGAAACAATACAATAACCTGCTTCTTTTGTATACCCTGTTTTTAATCCATCTGCTCCTTCATAAGATTTTAGTAACTTATTGGTGTTGACTAACCAAAATTTTTGAGCAGAATTTTCTCTAATATAACTGTCATAAAGAGAAGTTGTTGCAAATAAACGATCACCACCTATTTGAATTAAATAGGAAGCCATTAATCCTAAATCTAAAGCACAAGTATAGTGGTTATCATCATGAAGTCCTGTTGGATTCATGAAATGTGTATTGGTTAAATTCAATTCTTTAGCCTTTTCATTCATCATTTTCACAAATCCATCATTTGTCCCTGCAATTCTTTCTCCCACCATAACACAGGCATCATTAGCTGATGCAATACTAATTCCTTTAAATAAGTCTGAAACGCTCATCTGTTCGCCTTCTTCAAGATAGATTTGACTTCCACCCATACTTGCAGCATAAGCACTACATGTTAAAACATCATCCCATTTCAATGTTCCTTTATTAATTGCTTCAAACATAAGAATCATTGTCATAATTTTTGTTGTGGATGCTGGGAATAACTTGTCTGTTTCATGTGATGAATAAAGGACTTGCTTAGTAGATGCTTCCATCAATACAGATGAAGCAGCATTCGGCGCCAATTTTAAATCCTCAGCATAAACAACTTTAGGAAACATACACAATAACATTACAAATAAACATATAAGTATTTTTTTAATCATGGAAACACCTCAAGTCATTATATGTGATAAAAAGAAAAAAATGTAAAAAAGCAACAAATCATTGTCGCTTATTTTTATTATTAAATATCTTTTTCATAATAACATAGCTTCGATTTCATCTTCACCATCCTAATTTCCTACTTTTAAACTTAGAAACTCTTTTATAGAATCAACTTTCTTGATATCACCACGATACAATTCTTCACCAAATATCATGCCTAAAAATTACATTTTCACTTGATAAGCAATATCTAGTGCTTGTTTTAAATCTTCAATAAGAATTTCAGTTTCTTCAAGACCAATATACATTCTTAATTGTCCCAAAGCCAAACCACGCGCTTCTAATTCATCTTGATTATTGCCCTTAAATACTGGTAAAATCAAGCTCTCAAAACCACCCCAACTATAAGCCAATGTAAAATGATGTAAAGCATCTACAAAACTTTCAATAATGGTTGGATTTGCATCTTTTAAAACAACTCCTAATAAACTTCCATACCCCTTTAAATAACGATTAGCCAAATCTTTCTGCATTTCACCATTACAAGTTGGATGAAAAATTCTCTCTATTCTTGGATCATTCCTTAAAAAATCTATCACATCTAAAACAGATTTTTCTTGTGCTTTCAAACGAACTGGTAAAGTTCTCAGTCCACGTACAGCTAACCAGGCATTCATAGGAGACATAGTTGCTCCTAAAAAATATGTGCGAAATCATCTATGTATTTCATTATCTCTTGACGACATAAAACAATACCTCCAACAATATCACTATGTCCTCCAATATATTTTGAACAAGAATGAATGACAACATCTATACCATATTTTAATGGATTCTGTAACAATGGAGTTGCCCAAGTATTGTCAATGACTGTATAAATATTTTTTTCTTTAGCAACATTTGCTATCATTTCTAAATCTAACATTTCAAATCTTTGCGAAGAAGGACTTTCAAAATAAATCATCTTCGTCTCTGGTTCAATATATTCAAAAATCTCTTTTGTCTCTTGAACATCTATTTTTGTACTTTCCACTCCAAACTTTTGAAGCTGTTGAATCAATTTAACACTTGAGCCATAAACAGTGTTAACGATAATGATATGATCACCTTTTTTCACTAAACTTAAGATTGTTCCAGAAATAGCTCCCATACCTGAAGCAAAACTTCTTCCACACTCCGCTCCTTCTAAATGAGCGATTTTCTTTTCTAGTATTTCAAGTGTTGGATTATCACCTCTTGTATACGTATATGCAAACTCATGATCTGTATTAACATGAACATAGTGTGCAAAATTCTGAAATTGAAATGATGATGTTTGAACAATTTCTGGAGCAACAGACTGATACTTTCCATCAAAATCATGTTCAACTGATAAACAAATATTTTCTAAATCTTTCATTCTTTTAACCTCTTTTCTCAATTTCATAACCTTGTCAATGTTTTCCTATCAATTGATGAATAATTATTATACTACTTATCTCTTATACAATTGATAAGAAAACACTAGACTTAATAATTTATTGTGTCAAAAATCCCATAACTATATACCAATTTAATTATATTTCATCAAACAAATCTCATCAGAGAATATTATACTTTTCAATACAAAGAATAATATTTTAAACTTCCTGTTATCTTGCTTATACTTCTTCACATCTCTTTTTCCTGAATTTATTATATATGGACTTATTTTCTATGAATTTCTCATTAGCAAAACATGGTATTTTATCCTTATCTTATAAGATTTCATTTTGATGTTGAGTATGACTCGCACTTACTTTCCTTGAGCATACCTTAATCTATTGTTTATTTATACAGATAATCCATTGATTGCTTTCTTTGCTACATTTATATCTCAATTATGCATTGAATGACATTGTGGACAAGGCAAACACAGCCAAAGATCTTTTTGTGTATTAGTTTCAAAAAGACATCATGAATAACTTACAGACATCCCTCAAAGTTTCGGTATTTATGCTCATTTCTATAAATCAAATGAGAGTTGTCTTTCTATATAACTTTCTTGCTTGGCTAAGCTTATCACATCGTCAGAATGAATATGACCAATGAGTAATGGTGACGATGGATCGTGTCTTTTATATTTCTCTTGTACCAACTGTTTGTCTTCATTAGCATAGCAATAGATGCAGCCATGTAAACATGTATCATACTCACCAATATCACGACTTGGATAACAATGACATCCCTGCCTTAAAGGTTGCGATTTCAACTCTTTTAATGGATATCCTGTCACATCTTTTAGTATTTGACGGGTAATGCACCCTTCATGAGTGATTCCATATTCACTTAAATCTAATTTTTCAGCACATGTCTTGATATGAATTCCCCTTTGAGCAGCAATTTTTGCAAAGGCTTCTGCTAAATATTGCTGTTCATTCAATGAGACTTCCTGAATACCAGGAAAATTCTTTTTTGTTTTTTCATAAAGGTCAATAAAACTTATAACACATTCATGTGTATATCCCTCTAGTTGTTTTGTGATAATATCAAAAGTTTGAATATGCTTTTCTATCGTATAATATTGATTTATGAAAATAGGATCATAACGAAAACTTACACTATGGCTTCCTAAGCTTAAAGAGAGTTCTTGAATATCATAAATAACATCTTGAAAAGATGGAACATGAGGTTCAATCTCTTTTTCATAAGGGGTTATTGTTACAAAGAAATAAGGGTGATAATCTTTTAACAATTTTAATCTGGATAACATTGGATGTGGATTTTTGGTACAAAAAACAATACTATCTACAACTTCAGGATTAAGTATATATTTGGTAATTTGGTTTGGATAATAAGGATTCCTCACATAGACATATCCAGCTTTAAGACGTTGGAAAAACCAATCACTAAAGTAAGCTGGTATATCTGTTCTTGAACTTGCATTTATAATCATAAATCAAAAGAAAGTCATACAATGTATGACTTATTTTCCAGATGGGAAGAATTGAGCAAGACTACCCGCAATTGCAGAGATTGGCATTGTCTGTAAAACAACATGTCCTGGACCTGTCACGACTGTATTAAAGAATCCTTCTCCACCAAACATCTTATTTTTTAATCCTGGAACTGATTGTGTAGTCATGGTACAAGTGGCATCCATCACAGCTACATATCCTGTATCTACAACAATCTTTTGTCCAGGTGCCAAATCATATTCAACTGTTGCACCATCGATTTCAACAAAAACGGTTCCTTTTCCAGAAAGTTTATTCATAATAAAACCTTCTCCTCCAAAAATACCTGTCATGGCTTTTTTATTAAAGAAGATTGTTCTTTCAACAGTTGGTTCACTCGCTAAGTATGAAGATTTTTGAATAACAATTTCTTTACCTGGTTCAATATCATATTTTCTAATTTCACCTGGGAAAGATGATGAAAAAGCAATTTTACCATCTGCATTAGCAGTATATGAATTCAAAAACATTGTTTCGCCAGAAAACATTCTCCCAAAAGCTTTTCCAATTCCACCATTGCTTGTTGTTCCCATTTCCATACATGGATCCATCCAAGCCATAGCACCACTATCACTTAGCATAACATCACCCTTTTTTAGATAACAAATAACGACTGGAAGGGGAACTCCCTTAATTTCATATTCCATATTTTATTCCTCCTATACTTTCATTTTACATGATATTCAAATAAATGAGAATTATTTTTGATTATTTATTTCAAGATTCCTTTTAATAATAATTCTCCTGCTTCTTTATTAGAAGCTAATGGAACATTGTGAACATCACATAGTCTCATTAGTGCACTTACATCTGGTTCATGTGGTTGAGCAGTTAAAGGATCTCTAAAGAAAATAACAAGATTGATTTTCCCCTCAGCGACATATGCTCCAATCTGTTGATCTCCACCATAAGGTCCAGATAAAAAACGATGGACTTTTAATTGCGTATTTTCCATAATACGCAATCCTGTTGTTCCAGTTGTATAAAGCAGATGTTCTTTTAGGATATCTTCATGTTTCTTTGCGAACTCAATCATTTCTGATTTCTTTTCATCATGTGCAATTAATGCTATATTCATTATAAATCACCTCATTAAACATTATATAAGAAAAAAAGCTCTAATGAAATCATTAAAGCTATAAAATATATTTTTCAATAAATTTACCAATACCATCATGATTATTATCATCCGTGATATAATCAGCAACACTTTTGGTTTTTTCGCTGCCGTTAGCCATGACAACACCAACTCCAGCATTCAATGTCATATCGTAATCATTATCTGCATCACCAAATATACATAATTCTTTCATTGAAAATCCATGCATCGCCATGACTTCTTCTAAACCATGGGTCTTTGTCACTCTTGGATCCATGTATTCATAAAGGACGCTGGCAGTTTTTAAAGACGATGATTTGTATTGATCATTTGAGAAAGTTTCACTTCTCTCAATCACTTTATCCATGTATTCAGGATCACAAATAATAATCAATTTTGGTTTAGGTTCTTTTAGGAACTCTTGAAAATCAACAACCTGATAAGGAACTTTATCAGCAGTTGCTAACATCTGAATATGACGGTCATCTCGAGGAGCAAATAATATACCTTCATAAGGAATCGCAAAATTCACATCCATATCTTCAAAATGTTTAATAATATCTTGAATAAGTGCTCCTGCTAAAGGATAACTTGACTTTTCTACATTCATTACATAATCATAGATTTCAGCACCACCTGTTCCCACAATAGAATCAACCAAACCATCTATTCCCCATGTTTTTAGTAATGTTTGTACACTATTAACATCTCTTCCTGTTGATAATCCAAACAAAATCCCTTTTTCTCTGACTCTTTTAATCATTTCTATAGTGAATGGTGAAACCACACCATCATCTGTTAATAATGTACCATCCACATCACACATAATTGCTTTTATATTTTTCATATACTACTCCTAAATATAATATTTTTGATAATAATAAATTCTTAAAATATCAAACAACAGCATAATTTGATAATTAAACTGAATACCATCAAATTTACCTGGAACTTGAATAACATAATCTGCACATATATTTTCAAAATTTCGATACTTCACATTTTGTGTCATCAATACAATATTTGCATCACAAATATTCAAATCTTTATTTTCCTTTATATAAGCATCCAAAGTTCTACCTGTCGCACTTATAAACATAACAAGATCTTCTTCTTGAAAACGAAAATCTTTATCAAAATGATGAAATTCAATAACTTCTTTACCAAAAGTAATAAAATCTGTCTGAAAATCAACTGCAATACTCATTGGATATAAAGCCCCAATAATAATGACACGACGATGTTTAAAAATATATTCACAAATTGTTTCTAGAGTTTGCACCAGTTCATCGCGTGAATAAGATATATCTAACTGCTCTAACATCTGTTCTGCTGATGTTCCAAGCATTCTTGCACGAATTTGTGAGATACGTAACATATAATCGGCCAATAATTGTTCTTGGAAATCTTCATATGTATGAAAACCTAAGTGGACACAAAAGTCTAAAACCTCTGCTTCACTAAATTGACCTTCTTTCATTAACCGCTCTAAAGAATAATCTTCCATATCAACATAATGACGAACAATGAACAAACCAATTTGATACATATGGTCATTATCTAAACAACCATTTAAATATTTAAGTATTCTAGAAATAACAATATCCATAGTCTTCCTCCCTATCCCAATGTCTCCTGTATCATAATTAAAGCCTGTTGATAATTACTTGTTGCAAAAACAGAAGCATCTATACTCATAATATAACATTCCTTATGGCAGATTGCTTTTATTTTAGGCTCTAAATATGATGTTTGTGGTGCTAATATAATCATATCATATTTTGAGTAAACTTGCTCTATAGAATAGATGGGAACGACTTCAAAAGAATATGGCAGATGTAACATCTGACTTAATTCTTGAATTCTTTCTACAAAGACTGAAGATGTAATGCCACAACTACAACTCATCCCAATACGTTTAGGTTGCTGACTATACATTAATTGATTTATAAAATCTTGTATAAATTTCTTTGTTGATGCAAGATTAATAATTCTAAAATGAAGATAAAACGTAATATCACCATCTTTATTAACAATCGTTTCTTCAATAATATGATGATTTGTCCAAAAATAAATATCCCCTTTCAATTCATCACTGATAAAAACAAGCTTATTAGGATCATTTTGATCAATATGAAAGTGAATACCACTTTTTTTATAGGTATTCTGATTCATAACAATCCATTGATAAACAATACTCTCATAAATCTCAATAAAGAATTGATCCATAAAAAAGCCCCCTCTATTCAAGAATAAACTTTTCAATTAACTCTGCTACGACACCTTCATTATGATTCGCTTGAGTTGTATAATCACAAACAGCTTTAATATCATCAATTGCATTTCCTGCAGCAACTGATAAACCAGCAACTTTCAACATATCTAAATCATTATAATGATCACCAACTGCAATTGTTGCTTCAATAGGTATTTGAAGAATCTCTGCTAAATCAATAAGTCCTTGACCTTTGTTAACACCAATTTTATTCATTTCTAGATAACGTCCTGATGAATAACTCGCAGATATTTGTTTATCAAATATAGCAATCATTTGTTTTTCTAATGCTTCTAAATATGGAATATCCGTTGATTGATAAAGCACTTTGATAATATGAAAATCTTTCATAAAATCTATGTTATCTTCTTCTAGAACTGTATATTTGAATTTTTGACCATCTACTCTTTTCCTTTCATCATCATTTAAATGATAAAGATAAACGCCTTCTAATGTATGCATTTGTATACAGACATCTTTATCCACTCCAAATTCAAAAAGTTCCTTTGCCTTTTGAAAAGTAAGTTTCTCACATTTGAGTAATCGATGATTCTTATTTTCTGAAATAATCCCACCATTTGCAGACAATACATATTCATCTGTCTGATTTGCTAAACCTAGCATCTCTAAAACATCTTCAACAGCAGTATATAATCTTCCTGTTGCAGGAACAAACTTAACCCCTATCTCTTTTGCTTTTTGAATAAGATCTATGTTCCTTTGACAGATTGTATGTTGACTATTTAATAAAGTTTCATCTAAATCACATGCGATTAATTGATATTTCATAAATTTCCTCCTATATGTTTTCATTATATTCTTTTTTAAGAATGACACCTTGTTTTTTTCTCAATTAGATATTTATTTTCTCATTATAAAACTTTATAAATCTATTATATCTTATTTATACTAAACCATATAGTCATTCATCTCATCTGACAAGTATTTTTCAATATATATTTATATATTTCATTTTTATTGACAAAAAAATAACAAAGAGTTTATTCTTAGATAAGAACAAACTCTTTTTATACTCCTTTTAAAAAAATTTCTTTTTCTTAAACCAAAAAACAAGTGATACAACAACTATTATACTTACACCTATAACTGTAATATATCCATATGGTGCCCTAAGTTCTGGCATATTGGTAAAATTCATTCCATACCAGCCAGCAATGAGAGTTAAAGGCATAAATATAGTCGTGACCACAGTAAAAAACTGCATTGTCTTATTGAGCTTATAATCTAATTTAGATTGATGAGCTTCATTTGCCTGATTTAATAATTCTCTTAACATTTGAACATTATCAGCAAAACGTTCTATTCGCCTTGTAAAGATTTCAAAATAACGCATATCATCTTCTTCAAAAACATGGTGATGATTCATTTGCAATTCTTCACCTATAATAACAAGATTATCATAATAAGTGCGAAGCAATAACAATTCTTTATTTAATTGTCTTAAACTGTTTGTAAATGTTAAAGACTTTTCTTCATCATCTTGGCTTTCCAACTCTTCTATTTCTTCTTGTAATTCTTCAATATATTCATAATCTTTAGAAATCAATTCACTTAAAAAATAATAAACCAATCGCGTAATAGAAACACCACGCTCTAAAACATAGTCACTTGATGATTGAAAAACTTCGCTAATATGTTTATCTTCATCATCTAAAACAACAACTAAAAAAAGATTTTTAAATATGAAAAACGCTAGTGAATCTTTTTTAACAAAAACATCTCTCGCATTAATTAAATTAATTAATCCATAATAATAAGTATTATGTGGAATAATAATATTTTGATTTAATGATGATGTTTCCTCACATCTCCTAATAGATCTTTGAGAAATTCCAAAATAATGATGACAATCCTTTAATTCATCTAATGTCATCATTCCTATATACATATGTTCATTCTCAATGTTTTGAATAGATACCGCTTGTTTTTCATGGTCTACTTGATAAATCATATACTCCCTCCTAAACAAAAATAGAGGATACACTATCCCCTATTTCTTAGAATCAATTAAATCTAAAAGATCTTGCACTGTTGAAATTTTCAACAACTCTTCATCTTGAAATTCAACGCCAATTTCTTCTTCCAATTCAAAAACCAAGTCAACTAAATCTAAAGAATCAATTCCTAATTCTTTAAATGAAGATTCCTTCATTAATTCTTTCCCTTTTAATTTACTACTTAGTCTATCCTTAATCTTGTCAAAATAATCCATTCATATTCACCTCTTGTCCATATTATATCTATTTTCTTCACAAATAACAACATTTACATGAATGCTTCTTTATTTATTAAAACATATTTTAAATTTAATGCTGATATATCATCATTATACTCATAAAACTGATTATCCAGTTCATCAAATAACCATGTCACTTCAGAATAATCAAGACTCCCTAATTCTTCAATTCTAGATTCTCTATCCTCAGGAACAACGCCTTCTTTAAAGAGACCGTTTCCTTTATCTAAAATCAATGCAGTGTGGGTCGCTCCAATTGCAGTTAATGCTTCAACTGTTTCATTAGCAAAGTTTCCAGCATTGTTTTCATAATAATGGTGAATTCCACCATTATTCATTTCAAGACTAAATGTTTGACAAAGATAAAAAACTCTTTCAATACCATTAAGCTCATTTATGAAATCACCATTTTCACACTTTTCACAAATGACATTATACAAATCTTCAACAAGATTAACAGTATTTTTACGGGCAACAATCTTACTTGCCTGCAATGTCACATTATCTAAAGCATCTTCATAAGTAGCCATTCTATCGTCCCCATTTCTTATTACTATTTTACACTTTCTCATCACAAATGTATAGTTTATCTTTTGTTTTATAAATATGAATAAAGATTATTAGAAAGCTGGATTTGTAATTTCATATACAGGATATGCTCTATCAAAATGATAATCTAATTTTTCAGCAAGAGCCAATGATATTTTATTATGAGTATCTCAACTTGGATACAAATTTCTATTTTAATTCCATCATTATAATATGTGTAAGAAGATGCCCTTGCAATCACTTCTCCATGATCAAGAGTGACGACACCTCATCCGTGTTTTAAATAATCTTCATCACTCTCAAATTGTGAACATAAATCATGAAAAGGATGATAAAATTTGTTGACATAAATTTGCATCTATATTTTTTATTTCATATGATTGATTCAATTGTTGAACAATATATTCCAAATACTCCCTATCAAATATGTTTCCCTCTTTTAACAAAACATATCTATTTTTTAATGGCTTGATTCCCGTAAACTTCTTTAATTAAGCTTGACCATTCTTCAGTTTGTGGTACAGCAATGCTGAAATCACAATGAATGTTTCAAACCAATTCTATATTTAGAATACTAGCATAATAAACAAAATCAGCAACTACAATTTGGACAGACTTGGGATTATCATTTTCATTCACATAACACTCTCCCATACATCCCTGTAAATAAGAATAAATAAGTGTTGCTCGCCATCGAGCAAATAATAACGAAACATTTTCAGGACTCTGACATAACTCCATAATTCTACCACCCTTCTTTGCTTTATTAAATAACATTTAAAAAGTTATCTCTAATTGAATAGAAATACTTTCTTTTCTATTGTATAGAACAACTTAATTTTACATTAAGTCATTGATATGTATTTTCTCTGATAACAATGGTTATAAAGTCGTCATTGATGTGATTGTTCTTTAAAATCATAAGATTATTCGTTATAATAAAGACATGGAAAATCAAATATTAAAAATACTAACAAATCATCAAGGTCATTACATTTCCGGACAAGACATCAGTGAAAAACTTCATGTCTCACGGATGACAATATCTACCTATATAAAAGGTTTAAAAGAGAAAGGCTATCAAATAGAAACATCTACAAAAAAAGGATATTGCTTAACACAAAATAATGACATTATATTTATTGATGATATCAAAAAACAACTTCATCCTTTTTATCAAAACATTGACTATTTTGATGAAATTGAGTCAACAAATCAGCATATGAAATCACATGCTTATCAGCAAGGAGACATCATTATTGCTGATTCTCAAACAAATGGAAAAGGAAGAAATGGAAGATCATTTTACTCACCAAAGCAAAAAGGTATTTATCTTTCCTTTATGCTAAAACCTACTCTTTCTATTTATGATTCTTTAAAAATCACTGCCTGTTGTGCAGTTGCAGCAATAAAAGCTATTCAAAAAAACTATCCATTATCACCACAGATCAAATGGGTTAATGATATTATGATCAATGATTTCAAAGTTGCAGGTATACTATGTGAGGCAACAATAGATATGAATACCGCACAAATAGAAACTATGATTGTAGGTATTGGCATCAATGTTCATCATGACCCTATGCCTGCTGATTTACAGCATATTGCAGGATGTTTAGAAGATTTCTGTGACAAACAAGCGCAGCGACAAAAAATCATCATAGATTTTTTAAATATCTTCTATGATGATTATACAAAACTTTCTTATTTATCTTTTTTAGATGACTATCGTCGATACTCATATGTTCTTCATCAGGACATAACTGTTTATGAAAATAATACATCTTATCCTGCTTATGTCTCATCAATTAATGATGATGCAAGTTTAACATTGCTTGTTGATGGCAAACAAAAGATTTTAAAATCTGGTGAAGTAAGTATTCGTAAAACTAATCACCAACAGCACACATAATTTCACCAACAACAGCAATTTGATCCTCAACCTTGGCTTCAATGGCGGCAAAATAGATTCCGCCTTTTTCTTTTGTTAAAGTTACTTTCATAGTTAAGACATCACCTGGAATGACTTGCTTTTTAAATCTTGCTTTATTGATACCAGCAAAATATCCAATCTTCCCTTTATTTTCTGCTTTAGAAAGAAGCAGTACACATCCAGTTTGAGCAAGTGCTTCAATAATAAGTACTCCTGGCATGACATGTTTATCTGGAAAATGTCCTAAAAACTGCATTTCGTTAGCTGTTACACATTTTCTGCCAATAATTGTTTTCCCATCCTCACTGATACTCTCAATACAATCAACTAACAAAAATGGGTAACGATGAGGAATGATCTGTTGAATTTCATTAGAATTATATAACATCTTTTATTCCTCCCACTTCTTAAAAATTAATGAAGCATTATGACCACCAAATCCAAGTGAATTATTCATAGCATAATGAATATCTTTGACTTTAGCATCATTCGCAATAATATCTAAATCACATTCTTCATCTTTTTCTTGATAATGAATTGTAGCTGGTAAATATCCATCCTGTAATGCTTTTATACAAATAACTGACTCTAATGCCCCACTTGCACCCAACAAATGTCCAGTATACGATTTTGTAGAAGATATACTCACATTTTGAGCACTTTCTAAAAAAGCATATTTAA
Organism: Coprobacillus sp.; assembly: GCF_984815275.1. Lineage (NCBI taxonomy): Bacteria > Bacillati > Bacillota > Erysipelotrichia > Erysipelotrichales > Coprobacillaceae > Coprobacillus > Coprobacillus sp. The sequence continues at coordinate 9,619 of NZ_CFJNYH010000039.1, read as the reverse complement.
CTGCTGCTGTTTCTGTTTTATCATTTAATGGTGTACTTGTTCCATGGGCATTAATATAGTCAATATCTTTAGGTTTTAAAGATGCATCACGCATAGCTGCAAGCATTGCTTTTCCACCACCGCTACCATCATCTAATGGAGCTGTGATGTGATGAGCGTCACAAGTTGCTCCATAGCCAACAACTTCACCATAAATTTTGGCTCCACGTTTTTTGGCATGTTCTAAATCTTCTAAGACAAGAACTGCTGCACCTTCCCCCATAACAAAGCCACTTCTGTCTTTATCAAAAGGAATAGAGGCACGATTTTTATCTTCACCTGTATGCAGGGCTTTCATAGAAGCAAATCCTGCAACAGCTAATGGTGTAATTGAAGCTTCACTTCCGCCAGCTATCATCACATCTTCATAACCATCTCTAATTTTATGAAACGCTTCTCCAATCGCATTTGTCCCAGCTGCACAAGCAGTCACAACTGAAGAAACATGTCCTTTTGCCCCTAAATCAATCGCAACACTACCCGCTGCCAGATTAATAAGAGTCATAGGAATGAAATAGGGAGACACCTTAGAGGGTCCTCTATTCATTAAAGATTGTTCAGCTTTTTCAATTGACTCAACACCACCAATACCTGAACCAATAATCACACCAAAACGATCTTGATTAATATTTTCTAAATTCAAATGAGCATCTTCAATAGCCTGCTTGGCAACAATTCTAGCAAATTGTGTAAATCGATCATTAAACTTCAACTCTCTTTTGGTAAAATACAGTTCCATATCTAATTCTTTCACTTCACCAGCAAGTTTGACCTTATAATCTGTTGTATCAAAATGAGTAATCGTATCAATTCCACAAACTTGATCTTGAATACTTTTCCATGTTTGTTCTACTGTATTTCCAATTGGTGAAACAGCACCCATTCCAGTGATAACAACTCTTCTTTTTTCCATCATGAACTCCTCCTTACATCACCATACCGCCATCAACATTGATGACTTGGCCAGTAATATATTTCGCATCTGAACTGGCTAAAAAGTAAGCCAGATTTGCAACATCTTCTGCTTCTCCCATTGCTTGTAATGGAATATTTTTTAAGATATTTTCTTTCATTGTTTCATTTAAAACATCTGTCATATCAGTCTCAATAAAACCTGGTGCAATCGCATTGACACGTATATGTCTTGGTGCCAACTCTTTTGCAACTGTTTTTGTGAGAGCTATCACACCTGCTTTACTTGCTGCATAATTGGCTTGACCAGGATTTCCAATTAACCCTATAACACTTGCCATATTAATGATAACACCTGATCTTTGTTTCATCATAATACGCGATACAGCTTTTATTGAATGAAAAGTCCCTTTTAAATTCACATCAATAACATCCATGAACGTTTCAGTATTCATCTTTAATAAAAGGTTATCTTTTGTAATCCCTGAATTATTCACAAGAACATCAATCCGTCCATAATTCTCATTGACAGCTTTCATCATAGCATCCATTTCTTCAAAATGAGAGACATCAGCCTGATAAAGCATAGCATCAACTCCTAGTGCCATACATTCCTGTCTCACTTTATTCGCTTTTTCTTCATTTCCACGATAATTAATCACAACACGATACCCTTCTTTAGCAAACTTCAAAGCAATAGCTTTCCCAATACCACGACTTGCACCCGTAATTACTGCAACTTTATTCATCTTTTAACGCTCCTAACATTTTGTTTAAGCTTTCTATACTATCAACACTATAAACTGGAATATTTCTATCTGTCTTTTTCACAAATGCACTTAATGCTTTTCCAGGACCTATTTCAATAAAAGCTTCTACACCTTGTCCAATCATATATTGTAATGATTGATAGAAATAAACACTTGATTTGATTTGTTTTGTTAATATATCAATAAGATTCCCATTTTCTTCTTGTCCAGAAATATTATAAACAACTGGTATTTCAGGTACATTTAAATCATATTTCCCTAATTCTATTTTTAATTTTTGTGAAGCTGCTTCCAATAGCGGTGAATGAAATGCCCCTGATACCTTTAATGGAATCACTCGCTTTGCTCCAGCCTCTTTTAATTTTTCAGAAGCGACTTCAATAGCTTCTTTATAACCTGTAATCGCAATTTGGCCTGGACAATTATAATTGGCAATTGTCACCCCATCAATATCTTCAATCACTTCTTGAATCTTTTTGGCTTCCATAGCTAAAACAGCAGCCATAGATGTTGTTTTAGCTGGTAAAGCTTCACTCATAATTTGACCTCTAGCTCTAACAATTTTAACGGCATCACTTATACTCATTGCATTTGCATAAGCTAAGGCTGAATATTCCCCCAAAGATAATCCAGCAACATAATCTGGTTTGATCCCATGTGCTTCTACAACTTTAGCAATTGCAAGTGATGTTGTCAGTATACATGGCTGCGCATAAGATGTTTCATTTAAAATATCTTCTGGTCCTTCAAAGCATACCTTCTTGACATCAATATCAATATATGCCTGATCATAAACAGCTTTGGCTTCTGGGAAATGATCATAAAGTTCTTTTCCCATTCCAACATACTGAGCCCCTTGACCAGCAAATATAAATCCTATTTTCATAAATTGTCCTCCATTTCCTGCATCAACTCTTGAATCAATTCATGAACATGTTTCATGCAATGAATATCAGCCGCCTGTGTTCCAACAAAGACCAAACCATTATTGACATTTCCTGAAACACTTTGAATTAAAGCTTCACTAATACAATAAGGTGTATCACTTGGATTGCAAGGAATCATACAATCCAAACAGCTTTTCATACAAACATTTCCACGATTTCTTGTTTTCTTAACAAATTCATTGACAATGGCACGACCAGGAAAGCCAGTTGGACTTTTCACAAGTTCAATATCTTCTTTCGTTGCATTGATAACCATATCTTTAAATTCTTGAGATGCATCACATTCATAAGTGGCAATAAATGGTGTTGCAATTTGAACACCGCTTGCTCCTCTTTTGATAAACTCAGCTATTTTCTTTCCACAATCAATTCCACCAGCAACAAAGATAGGTATTGATTTTTTAAATTTTTCTTGAAAAGGAGCGAGTTCTTTTTTGACATCTTCTAAAATATCTTCAAGTTTTTGACAAGTTCCAGCTAATAAATCTTCTTTTTTAAAGCCAAGATGTCCACCTGCTTTACTTCCTTCAATAACCACAAAATCCGGTGTATACTGATAACGTTTTTCCCATACTTTCGCAATCAATCTGGCCGCCTTTCCACTTGAAACAATGGGAGCAAGCAAGGCTTTTCCTTTTGCGTACTTTGGTAAATCTAATGGCAGTCCTGCACCGGAGATAATCGCATCACAGCCACCTTCAACAGATGCTTTGACCAATTCTTCATAGCCATTTCCTGCAACCATAATATTGACCCCAATCAGTCCCTTACCTTCAGCAATCTCCTTAGCACGTTGAATATGATACTTGATAGCACGACAACTCGTTGCTGTTGGGTCTTTTCTAAAACCTTCAAAATTATAACCTGGATGAGCAGCACTGATGACACCCATACCACCACATTTGGCAACATTTCCTGCCAATGAAGAAAGCGATACACCAACCCCCATACCACCTTGGATAAGAGGAATATTTAAAAATTTATCTTGTATTTGAATCATTTAGATTTCCTCCATCACTTTTGATAATGATTGATAAACTGCTTCTGTTGATTCCATCATTTCATTTAAAATTTGCTGCATAGGTTTCTTCTCTTGAATCATTCCAGCAATCTGTCCCATCATGACTGAGCCTGTTTTCACATCACCATCATGAACAGCTTTTCTCAAACCACCTAATGTCAATTTTTCTAATTCTTCACGACTTTCAATATGACTTTCTAATTTCAGATATTCTCTTGTCATTTGATTTTTAAGACTACGGACAGGTGTATTGACACTTTTTCCAGTCACAACTGTATCTGTATCTTTTGCTTTTATGACTGCTTCTTTATAATTCTCGTGAATTGGACATTCATCAGCAACCAATAAACATGTTCCTACCTGAACACCACAAGCGCCTAATGCAAATGCTGCAATCATCCCACGACCATCTGCAATACCACCTGCTGCAATGACTGGAATATTCACAGCATCAACAACTTGAGGAACCAAAGCCATTGTTGTCATTTCACCAACATGACCGCCTGATTCGCCACCTTCAACAATCAAAGCATCGGCTCCAGCACGTTCCATTCTCTTCGCAAGTCCAACACTTGGCACAACTGGAAAGACTTTAATTCCTGCTTCTTTAAATTTCGCCATATATGCTCCTGGATTTCCTGCACCTGTTGTGACAACTGGAACCCCTTCTTCAATAATGACATCAACAATTTCACTTGCATATGGATTCATCAACATAATATTAACTCCAAATGGTTGATTTGTTAATTGCTTACACTTTTGAATTTCAATACGTGTTTGTTCTGCTGACAAAGATCCAGTCGCAATAATACCTAAACCACCACACTGAGAAACACAAGCTGCAAACTCAGCTGTTGCAATATTTGCCATAGCCCCTTGAATAATGGGATATTTAATATTTAATAATTTATTTAACACAATCTTCTCCTCCTACTTGATCAATCAATGTTGCTCCATAAGTTAAACCAGATCCAAATCCTACCAAGATAACTCGCTTACAATCTTTCATCAATCCTTTTTCACAGGCTTCTGCATAAGCAATAGGAATACTTGCTGCTGATGTATTTCCATAATCTTGTAAATTCATATAGAATTTAGAAATATCAATCTTCATTCTTTTTGCAACATGATTAATAATACGATAATTGGCTTGATGAGGAATAATCAAGTCTATATCTTCAATTGTTAAATGTGCTTGCTCAAGGACATTTTCAATGGACTCTTTTAAAACTCTCACAGCAAATCTAAAAACATCATTTCCTTGCATTGTTAAAAAACCAACCGTTGGTAACTGATTTTGTAAATGATGAACCAGAGGAAGACCCTCAGTTTTTAAAACACCATCTAAATCTCCTTCACTATTGGCATAATGATATAATTGTGACTGTCCTTTCGTCACAATCATTGCACCAGCTCCATCTCCAAATAAAACACAAGTACTACGATCATCCCAATTGATAATCTTACTTAAAGTTTCACTTCCAATCACCAAAATATGCTCATAACGATTTAACAAATCGCAAGCTAATTGAAAAGCATATAAGAAACCACTGCATGCTGCATTCAAGTCAAATGCCAATATTGGATAATCATTTAAACCTAGTTTTGCTTGAACCAAACAAGCTGTTGATGGTGTCATACTATCAGGTGTCATTGTTGCAACAATAATGACTTGGATATCTTCTTTTTGAAGACCAGCATTCTCAATAGCATGCAATGATGCACGGACAGCTAAATCACTGGTATTTTCAGTTTCACTTATATAACGACTTGTTATTCCTGTTCTTTGAACAATCCATTCATCGTTTGTTTCGACTCTTTTTTCTAAATCAAAGTTTGTTACTTTCTGACTCCCTCTAGCCAAACCACTTCCTAATATTTTGATACGATTCATGACATTCTTCCCATCTGACGAAATTTCTCATAACGTTTTTCTAACATATCTTTTTCTTTCATCGTTTTTAATCTTTTGAATTCATCCCATAAATAGCGATCTAAATCATGGAGAACAAGTTTGAGATCATTTTGCATTCCACCAGTTGGCTCTTTCACTAAATAATCAACAATACCTTTATGATATAAGTCATAAGATGTTAATTTCATGACTTCAGCAGCTTCTTGAGAACGCGTTTCATCTTTCCATAAGATACTGGCAAAACCTTCTGGTGAGAGAACAGAATAAACTGCATTTTCTAACATACAAATGCGATCAGCAACACTGAGTGCCAATGCTCCTCCACTGCCACCTTCTGAAAGCACAACACAAATAACTGGTGTTTTTATATCAGAAAAAGTATATAAACATTCTGCAATGGCTTGCGCCTGTCCACGCTCTTCCGCTTCAATTCCTGGATAGGCTCCTGCTGTATCAACAAAAGTAATAATAGGTCGATGAAATTTTTCTGCCTGTTTTGCTAAACGTAAAGCTTTACGATATCCTTCTGGATTACACATCCCAAAATTTCTATCTAAATTTTCTTGTAAAGTTTTACCTTTAGCTTGAGCAATAACAGTTACAGGCATATCATGGAAATAACCGATACCACCAATAATAGCCTGATCATCTCCATAATAACGATCACCATGCAACTCATAAAAATCATGGAACAGTCCTTCAATAAAATCACTCGCTTTTGGTCGTGAGGGATGTCTTGCAAGACAAACACGATCCCAAGCTGTGAGATTATCATAAGTTGCTTTTATCAATTCATCAATTTCATTTGTAAGTAAATCATATTCTTCTCCAGCCTCTAATGTGATTAAATGAGCTTGGAGTTCTTTTATTTTTCTTTCGTTATCTATGAGGCTCATAACTTCCCTCCATGCATTCTCAACAAGTCAGAGAATACTTTCTTTAAATCTTTTCTTTCAACAATCATATCTAAAAAACCTTTTTCTAACAGAAACTCTGCAGTTTGGAATCCTTCAGGCAATTCTTGTTTTAAAGTATCTTGAATCACACGTTTTCCTGCAAAACCAATTAAAGCATTTGGCTCTGAAATAATAATATCTCCAAGCATTGCAAAACTCGCACTCACGCCACCTGTTGTCGGATGGGTTAACAAAGTGATATAAAAACCTCCGAGATTTGAAAATCGTTTTAATGCACTGCTGACTTTTGCCATTTGCATCAATGAATCTATACCTTCTTGCATACGTGCTCCACCGCTTGTACAACTAATAATCAGTGGTAATTTTTTTCTAGCTGCCAATTCAACACCTTTACAAATCTTTTCACCAACAACTTTGCCCATGCTCCCCATCATAAAATGAGAATCCATGATACATAGGACAACTTTTTGACTGTCTATTTGACCAATCCCTACAATAACAGCTTCATTCATACCCGTTGTCATCTTTGCTTTATGCAGTTTTTGATCATAGCCAGGAAAATTTTCTATATTGGATGATGTGTCTTTTTCAAAATATTCTCGCCAACTTCCATCATCTACTAGGTCTCTAATTCTTTGTCTTGCACTAATTTTCATATGATGACCACATTTTGGACAAACATAATCATTCTCTACTAGTGAGAAATAAGGAAGTGATTCATGACAGGCATCACATTGTTTAAAGATATTATCTGGGACCTCTTTTTTCTCTTTGGGTTTGTGTCTCTTTAACCAAGCTGAAAATTCTTTTAATTCTTGGTTTCTCTTTTTAAACAATTGATCCATTATCTTTCAACTCCTTTATAAACTTTTCACAGAATCCCGTATCATAACTTCCATCAATAAAATCCTTAGAATGTAAAACATAATAATGAAACTCTGTATTTGTTGAAATACCATCTATAATCACTTCACTTAATGCTGCTCGCATTTTCTTAATACATTCAAGACGAGTAGGTGCAAAAGTAATCAATTTGAGAATCATTGAATCATAATATGGTGAAATTTCACATCCATTATACATGGCACTATCCACACGTACTCCTCTCCCTCCAGGTAAATGCATAAAAGATATCTTACCAGGTGTAGGTGCAAAATCTCTTTTCATATCTTCAGCATTAATACGACATTCCAATGCATAGCCATTTTGTTGAATATCCTCTTGTTGGTAAGGCATCTTTAACCCTTCTGCCATCTTTAACTGTAATTTGATTAAATCTATACCACAAATCATTTCAGTAATGGGATGTTCAACTTGAATTCTTGTATTCATTTCCATGAAATAATAATTTCCATGTTTATCTAAAAGAAATTCAATCGTTCCAACACTGTTATAACCAACATGATGACAAGCCTTCAATGCATCTTCAAATAATTTTTCTCTTACATTTTTCTTAAGTATATGACATGGGGCTTCTTCAATCATTTTTTGATGACGTCTTTGAAATGAGCAATCACGTTCAAATAAATGAATCACATGTCCATATTGATCTCCAACCACTTGAACTTCAATATGTTTCGGATTTTCAATATATTTTTCTAGATAAACTTCATCATCTCCAAAACATGCTTTTGCTTCTGATTTGGCATTCTGATATTGTTTTTCAAACTCTTCCTTATTTTGAATAATACGCATACCACGACCACCACCGCCATTACTAGCTTTAATCATAACAGGATAACCTAAATCCACAGCAATATTTTGACCATGTTCGACAGAATCAATAATTTCCTTAGACCCTGGAATAACTGGAACACCTGCTTCTTTCATGAGTTTTCTCGCTTCTGCTTTATTCCCAAGCATATCAATAATCTCTGGCGATGGTCCAACCCAAATGAGTCCACATTGGATAATCAATCTTGCAAACTGACTATTTTCACTCAAGAATCCAAACCCAGGATGAATTGCATCACACCCTGTATTACATGCTGCCTGAATAATCGCATTCATATTTAAATAGGAATCATTGGCTAATGGTCCACCAATACAAACAGCTTCATCTGCTAATTGAACATGTAATGATGATTTATCTGCTGTTGAATAGACTGCTACAGTTTGAATTCCCATTTCCTTACATGTTCTGATAATACGAACAGCAATTTCACCACGATTCGCAATTAATAATTTTTCAATCATGAACTCACCTTACCCTATCATCATTAAAACTTGATCATATTCAACAGTTTCCCCATCATTGACATTAATAGATAAAACAGTTCCACCAGTTGTTGCTTTAATTTCATTCATAACTTTCATGGCTTCAATAATACAAATTGTATCACCTACATTCACATGATCACCAACTTTAACAAATGGACTTTGATTGCTACCGCTTGCTTGATAGTATGTTCCTACTAAAGGACTTTTCATTGGTGTTCCTTGCATTTGCGGTTCTTTGGTTTCAGTTTCATGATAGATAGGTGCTGTTTTGACTTTTCTCACAACTTCTACAGGTTCCATTTCTTTTTCTAATGTAATATGCATGTCTCCATCAGTAAGATCCATTTTAGATATTTGACTTTCTTCAAACATCTTTATGATTGATTTTATTTTTTCAGTATCCATATATAACTTTCCTCCTTAGAAAAATAAGCTAAGATAACTTAGCTTATTGTTTAGATTCAATTAATTTCACAATATCTTCAACACTGACTAAAGCAGCTAATTCCTCATCAGAAATTTCTACATCAAATTCTGTTTCTAAATCTAAAGATAATTCAACAGCAGCTAATGAATCAATTCCTAAATCATCTTTTAGATTAGACTCTAATTTAATGTCTCCTCCATCAATATTTAATGATTCTACTAATGCATCCTTCACTTGTTCAAACATTTATATTTCCTCCTATATTTTTATTTACTTAAAACTTTTTAATTTATTACTTCAACTTTTTGAAGTAATGCCAGTATATACCTCTTTTCTATGTTTGTAAATACTTTTTGCGAAATTTATTTAAAAAATTTTATATATATTTTTTTAAGTATTAATCACAATTGTTTAAGCATACAGACATATTTTATCGTCTCTCCTTTATGTA
>NZ_CFJNYH010000038.1:0-28563 GCF_984815275.1 Coprobacillus sp. | reverse complement strand
TTATATTTCATACTTTTTCACAATTTACTACTTGACTTTAATATAGTTGTCTTTCTAATATTTCATGAACTGTTTGATATTTATTAAAGGCTATAAGTGCAAAATTATAGATGATAATTACAAAAATAAATGTTCTACCTATATTATCAAAATAAAATACCTTATCATTATATATTATAACAATTAAACTAAAATAAACTGATAAGAAAAGGCTAACTATTTTAAAATATTTATATTTCTTAATTGGTTGTTTATAAGAGTATTTGGTAAAATAGAGAATGAATATAAACATTATATATCTCTTAATTAATTTGATAAATAGATTATATGCGAAATATTTATTTGTTTTATATACATATAGTGTAGCATCAAACATCCACTCAAAAAACAAAGTAATGACTACATCAATAATTATTTTTAAAGATAGAAATATGATAAGAAATTTAACAAGGTCTGTTAGTGTATATTTATATTTATGAATTGAAATAAATAATGATAATAATAAAATTAAAAAACTAACTAATTTATTGTTTACTATAAAACAATTAAGAACGAATAAACAGCTGAATTCAATAAAATAGTATATATAAAAATTTGACTCCTTTTTGCATATTAATGTGTTTTTGAGATAATATTCTACTAGAAATAAGTCTGTAAAAGTAATAATAATATTTAGGAATATATTGATTATGTAATTCATATTCTATTCCTCATTATCTATATAATCAAAATACTTTTCTTTAAAATCTTTACGTTTCTTTTTAGTAATATGTAAAATCTCTTTATTAGACATAGTTATATCTTCGTTTGTAAAAGTATAAACATGTTTGAAATTAATAATTATACTTCTATTCAATTGATAGAAATGTGAATCTAATAGTTCTTGTTTTGTATCCGCTATACTTTTACATGTACCAAAATATGTTTCCTTTGTTGTATAGAGTTTATAATTTCCATAACTTGTTTCTAAGAAAATAATATTATTAGCTTTAACAAGTTTGTTTCCAATAGTTGTTGTGAATACAAAACTTTTATTTAATCTCTTATATTTTGTAATAGCCCTTTTTAACTCTAAATTAAAAAGTTCTTCTTCAACAGGTTTCTTTAAGAATTGAAATGCTTCAACTCGATAAGATTCATGTATATATTCATCATAAGAACTTACAAATATAACAATACAATTAGATTTAATTCTCTTTATTTCTTTTGCAACATCTACACCACATTTATCATTCATTTTAATATCTAAATACACAAGATCATAATCGAACATTTTGAAATGATTTAATAATTGACATGGATCAGTATATCCATCAAATTTATTGGGTAAAACATCTTCTACACCATATGCCTGAATCCTTTCTATAATATTATCAACGAAATATTTTTCATCATCACAAACTGCAATCCTCATAAATAATTCCTCCCCTTGACGTTCTATTTCGTACAACACAAAAATTGCGCTGTATACCTATTGTATACCAATTTTTGGTAATTGTGTGTGTAAAATGTACACGAACTCATGTAATTATGTACATTTCCTACAGATTTCAGCATTTTTTTGTTAAATTTGTCATCGGAAAGGAGGAATGAAGATGAAATTAAAGAAAAAAATAGCTATTTTAAGTATGAGTAGTTTACTTTTAGCAGGAGCCATTACAAGTGTATCAGCATATGTATATGTATCTGGAACTAAATATCAAACAGTAACTCATAAAGATATACCAGCTTATGGAAGAGCACATACTGATACTTATTATGGAAGCAAGAAAGCAACAACTGAGCAATTTGCAACAGTTATGAAAACATTTGGTGAAGCTGCTTTAGGTAATTATGGTGGTTTGATTAATAGTGCAGAAGATTGTAAATCTGAAATTATTGGATTAAAAATGAATACTCCTAGTGTGGCTTCAGAATTAGGATGTACGAAAGGAAGCATATATTTTACAGTAGTTCAGTCTAGCTCAGTGGAACCAAGTAATAAATGTGATGTAACTATGAAATTTAGTGCTGACAATTTAAAACCTAAATAAAAAAGCAAGTCCCTATCCTTGGGACTTGTTTTCACTATGTTTTGTAATAATAACTTCTTTAATACGTCTGTTTTGTATTTTGGTAATTTGAAATGTTAAATTGTCTGCTTTGATAGTCTTTGTTGTTCCATCTTTTGGAATAGATCTTAAATGACTATAGATATAACCACCAATCGTATCATAATCTTCATCAACAGGAATTTCAGTATCTAATTCTTTAGATAAGTCTTCAATATTAACATTTCCACTCACTTTCCATTGATGATCATTAATTGCTTGGATGGAAGGTTGTTCATAAGCATCATGTTCATCATAGATGTTACCAACAATTTCTTCTACAAGATCTTCTAATGTAATAATACCACTCATTTCACCAAACTCATCAATTGCAATAGCAAAATGGATATTCTTTGTTTGCATATCTTCAAATAAGTCATCAGCAGTCATAGAATCAGGTATGAAATAAGCAGGGGTTAAGATATCTTTAAAACTCTTTTCTTTAGTTTGTAAATTCAGTAAGTAATCTCTAACATGAAGAATTCCAATAATATTTTCATCATCATGATCATAAACTGGATATCTTGAAATACCCGTTTTTTTAATAATGTTAATAATCTCATCATCACTTGCATCCAAAGCAATAGAGACGACATCAACAGAATGTGTCATAATCTCACGGATACAAGTATCATCAAAGTCAAAGATGTTTTGTAACCATTCACTTTCATCTTCATCTAAAACACCACGTTTTTCTCCAAGTTCAATCATCATTAGTATTTCTTCTTCAGTAATTGTATCTTCTTCAGCTTCTGTTTTTAAATGTAATATTCTTAATATAGCATTTGTAGACATTGATAAGAATTTAACAACTGGTTTGACAACTTTTGCAACAGCCAAGACAACTCCACATGATAATTTAGAAACTTCATATGGTTTTTGCATCGCAATTCGCTTTGGAACTAACTCACCAAATATTAATGTAAAATAAGAAAGTATAAGTGTGATGACAATAACTGCTAATGTATCTAACGTTGTTAATGATAGTGCAGTAAATCCTATGTCATTATATATCCAATCAACTAAATAACCAGAAAAGTTATCAGCTGCAAAGGCACTTCCTAAGAAACCAGCCAATGTAATACCAATTTGAATTGTTGATAAGAATCCAGATGGTTCCTGAGTTAATTTTAAAAGACGTTTCGCAGTTTTTTCACCTTTTTCAGCTTTCTTTTCTAATTGTGTTGCATTTAATGATAAGACTGCGATTTCTGTTGCAGCAAAGAATGCATTGACTAAAATTAAAATTGCTTGTAATAACAATTGCGAGGGGATAGAGTCCATATAATCACTCTCCTTTGTATTGGACCTATATTGTGATACAAAAAAAGACCAGTATCACTCCGTGTAATAAAAGTCTCGTTATTTCATATATAAACCGGCTTTACAGCGTGGTGACGACTATATAACATCAAATGATGCTAACTACTCCCTTTTATGTTTCCTATTTTAACACATTCTACAAAACTGTCAACATATTGTGAATTTTAGATATGAATGTGCTACAATAGAAGAAAGGTTGGTGTAATATGAAATTAGAACTTATTGAATATGTGAAAGTCAATTTACCAGCAGGTTTTCTGCCTTATTCTATTTATAGTATCATCATTGAAGATAAAGAAGTAGGAAGAATCATTTTGCGTGAAGGTAGTGATCAGGAATGTTATTATGATGGACATATTGGCTATCATATAGATGAAGAATACAGAGGACATCATTATGCAGTTCAAGCATGTTTATTGTTAAAGGAAGTTATTGATAAGGATCATTTGTTAATCACATGTGATCCAACAAATATTGCTTCTATAAAGACTATTGAGGAATTAGGGTGTGAATATTTAGAGACAAAAATCATTCCTCAGCATTTAAAAAAGTTGTTTGCTAGTGATGAATGTGAGAAAATGATATACAGGTGGAATATAACTTCATGAAAACATGAAGTTCTTTTTAAGGAGGTTAGTTATGAAGTTTGTTCATATAGGTGATTTACATTTAGGTAAAGTTATTCATCAGTATTCTTTGTTAGATATTCAAAGAGAACTCTTATTTGAACTTTTAGAGTTTATGAATCAGGAAGATATTCATATATTGCTCATTGCTGGTGATGTTTATGATCGTTTTATTCCAAGTCAGGAGGCAGTTAATCTCCTTGATGATTTTTTGAGTTGTGCACTTTTGAAATATAATATAGAAGTTTTTATAATTAGTGGAAATCATGATAGTAATGATCGTATGCATTTTGCGAGTTCTATTTTATCAGCTCAAGGATTACATATTGAAACGTATTTAAAAGAAGAAATGCAGTATGTGGAAATTGATGATGTTAGGTTTTATCTCTTACCATTTGTAAAACCTTCACAGATTAAAGGTATGTATCAAGTAGAAGAGTTAAATAATTATCAAGACGCATTAAGCCTATATATGTCGCATCAGCATATTGACAAAAATTATAAAAATATAATGATGACTCATCAGTTTGTTGGGCATTCAAGTGTAACGAGTGAATCTGAAATTCCTTTAAGTGTTGGTGGTAGTGAAATTGTTGATGTATCTTTATTTCAAGACTTTGACTATGTCGCCTTAGGTCATTTACATGCACCTCAGAAAGTATCAAGGGAAACTGTGCGATACAGCGGATCTTTAATGCGATATTCTTTTGATGAAGTTCAACAAAAAAAATCAATTGTGATTGTAGATACTGATGATATGTCAGTCACTACATATGCATTACATCCGTCAGTGACATTAGAAAAATATAAAGCAACATTTGAACAGTTTATGGATCCTCATTATATTTATAAAAAAGATGATTTCTTAGCATTTGAATTAGAGGATCAAACACTTATACCCCATGCTATTGATCAATTAAGAGTATTGTATCCACGACTTTTACAAATTACTTATTCATATTTAATTAATCAGCAGACCCATCAACAAATCAAGAAGATTCAATCTATTGAACAGATGGATACACCAGCTTTGTTTACTCAATTTTATCAAGATATGAAAAATAGTGAATTATCATCACAACAACAAAAGATTGTCTTAGAATTACTTGAAAAGGTAGGTGAAGATCATGAGAATTATTAGTTTAACAATGAATGCTTTTATGACTTATAAATCTCAAACAACAATAGATTTTGAAGATATGATTGAAAATGGTCTTTATCTCATTAGTGGTCCTACAGGGGCTGGTAAGACAACTATTTTTGATGCTATGACATTTGCTTTATATGGGGTTGCAAGTGGAAGTCATCGCAATCAGTCTTATTTTAGAAGTGATTTTGCTGATGCTAAGGATGAAACATATGTAGAAATGGTCTTTGAACTTCATGGAAAGATTTATAAAGTGAAACGCTCTCCAACTTATACACGTCCCGGCTATAAGAGTGCTAAAATGGCAAATGCATATTTAAGTTATAACAATGAAATGATTGAAGGTGTTAAAGAAGTTAACCAGAAGATAAATCAATTATTAGGTGTTGATGTTCATCAATTCAAGCAAATTGTTATGATTGCCCAAGGAGAGTTTACAAAACTGATATATGCAAGTAGTGAAGAGCGAGAAAAAGTATTAAGACATATTTTTCATAGTGAATCATTGGTTGTTTTTGAGAATCTTTTAAAAGAAGAAACGAGAATATATAAAGAAAAGTATCTTCTATCTAGTCAGCAATTATTATCACGTTTCCAGCTTTTAAATTTCTCTAAAGAGTTTATGGAAAATCATACTGCTGGTTTTCATCCAAGTTATATTGAACATGCTATTGAACAAAATAAATTGCTTCATAATCAACTTCAAATTGCAAAATCACAGTATGAAGCATTACAAAAGCAATATGATCAATTATCGCAAACATATTATCGAAAGGAAAAACAGAATCAGGATATTCAGGAATATCATATGATTAAGGAACAATATCAAACCTTAATGACAAGACAAGAAGATATGAATATTTATCAAAAAGATATTGAGAAGATGAAGATTATTGAACAGCATCAGTCTTTTTTATATCAATATCAAAAAGTTAATGAAGATTTTGAAAATAATCAAAAAGAACTTCTCATTCTTCAACAAAAAGAAAAAGATTTCTCTCTAGAATTTAAGAAACTGGAAAAAGCGTATAAAGGATTAGATGAACTAAAATCTCAAAAAGATATATCACTAATTCAAATAGATAAAATGAAACAATCTATAGAAAAACAAAAAGAATATAAAGATATGCTTAAACAACAGCAGTCTCTGCAATTAAAGAATCTTTCATTACAGAGTGAATATCAGAAACATTTACAAAAACATCAAAAAATGTCAAAAAGAATGGAAAGAGACCAAGAAAATGTTAATCAGTTACCATCACTTCAATTAGAACTCCAGCAAAATGAACAAATGGTTAAAGACATCAATCAAAAACGGATCTCTATTCATGAATTAAGTGAGTTATTTGATCAGTTTACACAAAGTCAGGATAAACATTTTGAATTGTCTGATAAATATCAAAAGGCTGATAATATATATCAAAAGACTTTTGAAAAGTATCGTTACGAAGATGAAAACTTTAAACGCCAGCAAGCGGGTATCCTTGCTTCTACTCTTAAAGATGATGAACCTTGTCCTGTATGTGGTTCATGTCATCATCCTCATTTAGCCTCTCTCTCTCAAAGTGTCTTGTCATCTAATGAATTAGAAGAATTAAATCAGGAATTAGAAAAAAGAAGAGTTATAAAAGAGGAAGCTTACCAAGAAACACTTTCTCAAAATGAACATATTCAAGATATTAAAACAAGAATTAATGTTTTAAAAAAGCAATTAGGTATTGATGATGAATTATCAAAAGAAGTATTTATCCGTTTATTATCAGATATTATGCAAGTCACAAAACAACAGGAGAAAACATATCAGAAAAGACATCATGAAGTTGAATATTTAAGGAAAGTTAAAAAGTCTCTTGAACAAGACCAACTTGTCTTTTTAAAACAAGCACAGAATCTTGAAAAGGAATTAGCAGATATTCATGGATTAGAAAAATCATTAGCTGTTTGTCAAATCAAAATATCTGAATTAGAAAGTTCACATCAATTCTTATTAACCAATGAATTAGATGAAGAATTAGCTAGACAGACTAAAAATTTAAAGAGTCTAGATATGAAGATTCAAACAATAGATAATGATTATCATCAATGTCAACAAAAACTTGAAATCACTAAACATCAAAAAGATATTCTATGCAAACATAAAGATGAAGTGTTATTGTCTTTACAACAAATACAGATTCAATACGATCAGTTTGTATCTCAATATTTTGAAACAAGCGAGCAATTAAAAAATTATGAAAACATGTTATCAACTTTGAATGAAAAAGAGAATGAATATCAAGAATATATAATTCAAAAAAGAACGCTTTCCAATCGTTTAAAAACATTAGAAGAAACGACAAGAAATTGTAAATTGGTTGATTTAAGTCAGGAAGAGGATAAACTTAAAGAGTGTGAACAACAACGAGAACAATCTTTAAAAGAGTACAATGTCTATCTTCATACTTATGAACAAAATGAAACATTAATCAATCATCTACAAAAAGATTATCAAAAAAATAAGAATGTTTTTGAAAAGTATACGATGTATCAAGATTTAGCAGATATCACATCTGGAAAAAATGGGCAACGTATGTCTTTTGAAAGATATGTCTTATCTTCTTATTTTGAACATATTTTAGAGTATGCCAATGTAGAACTTTTAAAAATGAGTCAGGGACGTTTCGCTCTGTATCGTAAACAAGATACAAAAGGTGCAAAGCAGCAGGGTTTAGATTTAAGCGTTCTAGATTATGAGACTGGTATGATGAGAGATATTCAATCTTTATCAGGTGGTGAATCTTTTAAGGCGGCTTTATCTCTTGCTTTAGGATTGTCAGCAATGATTCAAAGTTATGCTGGTGGCATAGAGTTAAATACACTTTTCATTGATGAAGGATTTGGAACGTTAGATAGCGAATCAATTGATCAGGCATTATCTGTGTTGTTAGATTTGAAAAATGACAATAAAGTGATTGGGATTATTTCACATGTTGATGAGCTGAAAGAAAGGATTCACACTCAAATCGTTGTTGAAAAGGGGAAGATGGGAAGTACTTTACATATTGAAAAAGATTAAGAATTGTTGTTAAAGGTTAAATTTGAAATGAGCGCTAGTGCGTAAATGTAAAACAAAGGCTTCACTTAGGTGAGTTCCTCAAAGAAAAATCAGGACTTGGTTTCCTGATTTTTTAATATCTGGTTATTCATCTTGCTTATGGCACATGGTTATTTGTTTGTTGATATTAAGGATATGCTTTGTCATAATAGGAACATAAAATTCTTCTGTGTCTTAACCTGTTACTCAATTGGATACATTTTTCTCTCAGTGCACTCTCAAGAGAAGTTTATTGTTCCATATAAAGTTAGGAAGTTTATGAGAAAAAAGGTTGATTTTAAAAATAAAACGGGACTTTAATGAGAATGAATAATATGGTTTAGTGAAAATAATGACAACTCAATAGAATATGTGATATCAAGATTGCAATTTATATAAAATCTTGTATAATAGAAAAGTAAATATTGAAAGAAAAAGGGGTATAAAAATGGCAAATAACAAAGTGAAAAATGATGCAATCACATCAAGAGATGTTGACTTTGCAAAGTGGTATACTGATGTATGTCGTAAAGCCGAGCTGATGGACTATTCAAGTGTGAAAGGATTCATAATCTATAGACCGTATGGATATGCTTTATGGGAAATGATTCAAGCATACATGGATAAAAAATTTAAAGAAACTGGACATGAGAATGTCTATATGCCGATGTTAATCCCTGAATCATTACTACAAAAAGAAGCAGATCATGTAGAAGGTTTTGCACCAGAATGTGCAGTTGTTACAAGAGGTGGATTAGATAATCTTGAAGAAAATTTAATAATTCGTCCAACTTCTGAGACATTGTTTTGTGAACATTATGCAAAGATCGTGAATTCATATCGTGATCTTCCTAAATTATATAATCAATGGTGTAGTGTTGTCCGTTGGGAAAAAACAACAAGACCTTTCTTAAGAGGTTCTGAATTCTTATGGCAGGAAGGCCATACAATTCATGCAACAGAAGAAGAGGCAAGAGCTGAAACGATGCAAATGCTTGATATCTATGAGGAAACATCAAGAAATCTTTTAGCTATTCCTATGGTAACTGGAAAAAAGACTGAAAGAGAAAAATTTGCTGGTGCTGAAGAGACTTATACAATTGAAGCTTTGATGCATGATGGTAAAGCTTTACAATCAGGAACTTCTCATTATTTTGGAGATGGTTTTGCAAAAGCTTTTGGTATTCAATTCTTAGATAAAGATAACAAACAGAAATATGTTCATCAAACATCTTGGGGAGTTTCAACAAGACTTTTAGGAGCAATTATTATGGTTCATGGTGATGATAATGGATTGGTATTACCGCCAAGAGTCGCCCCAACGCAAGTGATGATCATTCCTATCCAACAACAAAAAGATGGTGTTTTAGATAAAGCTTATGAATTAGAACAACAACTCAAAGCACATGGAATAAGAGTCAAAGTAGATGCAACTGATAAATCACCTGGCTGGAAATTTTCAGAAGCAGAAATGCGTGGGATTCCATTACGTTTAGAAGTTGGTCCAAGAGATTTAGAAAATGGTCAATGTGTTGTTGCTAAACGTGTTAATGGTGAAAAAATCACTTTATCATTAGATGAGAACTTATCTCAAACACTATTACAATTACTTGATGATATACATGAAGAAATGTATCAAAAGGCTTTAGCATTTAGAAATGACCATATTACAAATGCAAAAACATTTGAAGAATTCAAGGATATTTTAAATACTAAGGGTGGTTATATTAAATTACCTTGGTGTGGAGATGAAGAATGTGAAGTCAGAATCAAAGAAGAAACGGCTGCTACATCTCGTTGTATTGACACAGAAGCACAAGTTGATGGCGTATGTCCTATATGTGGTAAAAAGGCTAAGCATATTGTTTATTTTGCAAGAGCTTACTAGGAACAAGAAATTGTTCCTTTTTTTATTTTCCAATAAGTGGTGTATAAAGCATTGTATTGTTCTGCTTGTTTTTTGTCTAATTGCTTATTGTCTTTGAGAGAGTCTTTTCTAAATTTGCTGTCATGTTTTTCTAGCTATCAATTGGATACAATAGAAATTGATTAAGTTTATAAACAATCAAAATGATTTGATGGATAAGAAAAATAGCTATGATTGTCTTATTGATAGATTAAGTAATCTATAAAGCAAGAGAATGAAATGATGAGTTCATTAATTTATTATTAGTATACTGATTAAATTGCTTTTCAATTTTTTCAATGATATAATTAATTTGAAAAAATTGATAAAGAGAGGATGATATTATGAAAATAAAACAGTTTGTTAAAGTAATAATAACATTCTCTTTATTCATATTATGTCTAGGATGTCAAAACAATCAATCAAGAAATATTATTATTCCTCAAGATGAAGAAACTATAAATTTATCTTTTTTTGGTTATAAAAGTGAAGCTATAAATGTTGTTGCGATTGAAGAAACACTTCAAAATTATATGAAAGATCATCCCCATGTTCAGATTTCATATGAAAGTGTTAAAGGAACAGATTATTATGATATTCTTTCAAAAAGACTAAAGAATGGTTCTATTGATGATATTTTTATGATTGATAAAGAATATCTTCAAAAATTTAAAAATAGTGGGTATTTTGAGGACTTATCTGATCTTTCAACAATTTCAAACTTTAGTCAGAGATCTTTAGAGCAGATGAAAGATGAGGATGGTCAGATTTATTATGTTCCATCAACGATTTCTGCTTTTGGACTGTATTGTAATTTAGATCTTTTGAAAAAACATAATCAATCAATCCCTCAAAATGAAGATGAGTTCATGAAAGTCTGTCAATATTTTGTTGATCAAGGAATAACACCACTTGTTGCCAATAATGATATATCTTTAAAAACAATAGCCATTGCTAAAGGATTATATCCGCTTTATCAAGAAGAAAATTATAGAGAAATTATTGAAAAAATGAATAATGATTCTCAAATCTTAAAAGATTATATGAGACCTGGTTATGAACTTGTAGAAAAACTCATAAAAAATAAATTTGTAGATGCCAAAGCAACTCTCAAAACACAAAAAACTCAAGATGATTTAACACAGTTTAGTAAAGGTGAAAATCCTTTTATGCTTACTGGCGCTTGGGCTGCAGTACGAATGGAAAAGATGGCTCCTGAATTAAAGTTCGAAGTTCATCCTTATCCTATTTTAGATAATGGGTCAGTTTTGGTGACGAATATTGATACAAGACTTTGCGTGAATGCTAAAGGAAAACATGTTGAAGAAGCTAAAAAATTTATTGAGTATATGACTCAAACTGAAGAAATGTGGAAATTTGTTGATAATCAATGTTCTTTTAGTCCTTTAAATAATAATCAATTGTCTACTAATAAAGCAGTTCAACCACTTAATAAATATTTGAATGATCAACAGAGTATTCTTGGTAGTAATCAATTAATTGATTATGAAATGTGGACTCATACGAGATCTGGCGTACAGCTTCTTTTGCAGGGTGAGACTGTAGAAGCAGCGTTAGAACTTATAAAAAAGTAAAAATAAGGAGGGGTGAAGATGAAGAATAAGAAAATACCTGTCTTTATTTTAGGCAGTCTTTTTGCGATTGCTATTGTTACAATAACAATGATTTCTTATATTGATTATGTACAGGAATCTTTATGGGATAAATCAGTAGATGATATTTTAGAAACAACATCACAAGAAGAGAAGTCTTTGAATATTTATTTACAAAAGGATACTGAAAATTTAAGGAATGTTTTAAATAATATTGTCAATTCAAAAGATCATTTGGCAAAAAAAATTGCAGAAATTCCAAGTCATGAATATATCAATTATTTCTATATTGATACACTTCAGAATAAATATATTGATAAAACGGGTGAACATGCAATCGATCGTGATAAAATCTTGCAATTAAGTCAATTGTATAAAGAAGAAAGTGGTATTATTGATCCTTTTTTTAATGATAAGACTGGAATAAAGGTTATAGGAACTTATGTTAGGGATGAACATAGATATTTGATTAAAGAGAGTCAGGTTTCTTATATAGCTGATAAATTCTCTTTATCATTCTATAATAATTTAGGGTTTTCTTACATTGTTAATACAGATGGAGATGTCTTAATTAGAACAAATCATAAGAATGCAAATAGGACTTTTCAAAATCTATTTGATATTATTGATTTAGAAAAAAATAATAATGCTGATATTGAATCGTTTAAAAACTCATTGGCTCATCAGCAAAAGGGAATTGCATTGTTTAATTATCATGATAATACAAATGTGTTTTGTTATGTTCCAATGTCAATAGGAGAACAATGGTATGTTGTTTCTATTATTCCTAATGCTGCAATTATGGAACAGGCTAATAATATTATTTTACATACTATTGTATTATCATTAATTATTATAGGCTCTATAGGGTTTGTTGTTTTGCTGTATTTATTAAATCATAGAAAACATAAAAGAGTTGTTGAAAATTTAGCTTTTTATGATCATCTTACAGGATTATACAATTATCAGAAATTTAAAATGGAAGGGCAAAAATTGCTTGCTCAAGAGAATAGAAGCTGGGCAGTTATTTATATTGATATTGATGGTTTTAAAATCATTAATGATTTAAATGGATACCAGTTTGGTGATTTTGTTTTAAAAGAATTGGCTGCTTTGTTAGAAAAATATGTCACTGAATATTGTATAGCTTGTCACATGAATGCTGATCAATTCTTATTCATGTGTCATTATCATAATAAAAAAGATATTGTCAAAATATGTCAAGAAATCAATCAGGATTTAAGGCAATTTCTTCATAACAATGGATATGAAAGAGAAACTGTTATGAAATTTGGGATTTGTTGTCAGGAAGATGATAAGCATATACATACGATGGATCATTTGGTAGATTGCAGTCATCTTGCTTTGAATGCATTATCACATAATGTGAATGAGTATTATTACTTTTATCATTCTCAGATGCGTGAACATTTATTAAAAGAGGCTGATATTGAATCAAAGATGGATAAAGCGTTAGAAAATAAAGAATTTGTTTTCTTCTTACAGCCTAAATTTAATGTGAATGGTGAGAAGATTTTAGGTGCAGAAGCATTGGTACGTTGGATTGATTCTCAACAGCAAATGATTATGCCTAATGATTTTATTCCACTTTTTGAAAAGAATGGATTTATTTTAAAATTAGATGAGTATGTTTTTGAAAGTGTTTGTCAATATATGTCTTCTCGTATTTCTCAACATCAAAATGTTATTCCTATTTCGGTGAATATTTCACGTTTGCATTTATATCAACATGATTTTATTGAGAGATATGTGAAAATTAAAGAAAAATATCAAATTCCTGATCAATTATTAGAATTAGAAATTACAGAAAATATTTTATTAGAAGATGTCAAAAGAGTTCAAACTATTGTTGCTGAATTACAGGCTCATGGTTTCCTTTGTTCAATTGATGATTTTGGTAGTGGCTATTCTTCTTTAAATCTCTTAAAAGACTTACCAATTAATGTCATTAAATTAGATCGCTTTTTCTTAAAGGATAATTATAATGTGGTTAGAAGTTATGAAATTATTAAATCGGTGATTAATATGGCAAAAAGTATAGATATATACACAGTTGCTGAGGGTGTTGAAACTAAAGAACAACAGCAGTTTTTACAAACAATTGGGTGCGATATGATTCAGGGATATATTTTTTCTAAACCTCTTCCTATTGACGAATTTAATAAATATTTATAATCAAAAAGTCAATCTGAACGATTGACTTTATTCTTTGACTTTAACTCTTAAAAGATGTATTAATGACGATGCTTGATAACTCTCAATAATAGCACCTCTGATATCTTCTGGTGTTGTTATAATGTTTGATAAATCACAGTTTGATAAATCTATATTATAAAATGATGAATGTTGAACTTCACATTGATGGAAAGCACATTCTTGGAATACTGTCTTTTTTAAGTTTGTTTCTATAATACTTGCATTTTGAAAATCACAATTGATAAACTGGACTTCTTTATTTTTCATAAAAGCAAAATTTGCAAAGCGGCAAAGACAATCCTTTATTGATACATTATCATAAACTGATTCTGAAAAATCTGTACCCATAAGTTTACAATTTACAAATTCAACTCTTCGAAACAAACAAGAATAGAATTTTACATTAGATAAATCACAATTCTTAAAAATAATATCCATAAAATAGCTATTTTCAAAATTAACATCTTCACATACGATATTTTCAAAATAACAATTTTTAAATTCCTTTCCTTGTTCTTGTCTATTGGTTAATGTTTCATTTTCAAATTGCATGAATTGAACTAACTCTTCATCAATATGGTTATATAGCGATGATTTTTCAGTCATTGAAAGATTTGCTTTTCTCATATTTTCACCTCATTCTTTATCATAACATAAATTCATTCTCTTTTGACTTGAAATATGATAAAATGTACAAAAATGAGGTGAATCAAATGCAACGACAAAAACGTATGGCTTTAATTAATGATATTACAGGTTTTGGAAGATGTTCTATTGCAGCAATGGCACCGATTGTTTCGGCAATGAAAATACAGGCTGTGCCTATTCCAACTGCTATTTTATCTACTCATACACAGTTTCCAATTTTTTATTTTGATGATTACACATCAAGAATGAGTGACTATATTCAGACATATAAAGATTTACATTTAGAATTTGATGCAATTGCAACAGGGTTTCTAGGTTCAAAGGAGCAGGTTGATATTGTCATTGATTTTATTCAGACCTTTAAACAGGAGGGAGTATTTGTGCTTGTTGATCCAGTTATGGGTGATCATGGCAAACTCTATACAACTTATACACCTGAGATGTGTGCAAAAATGAAACAACTGGTACAATACGCTGATTTAATGACACCTAATTTAACAGAACTGGTTACACTTGTTGATAGGCCTTATCCAACAACTTTACCAACTTTTGATGAACTTGAAGAAATGTGTCAACAACTTTCTCAACAGGGACCACAACATATTGTTGTGACAGGTATTCCTTTTAATGAAAAACAAATATTAAATTTTATTTACAATCAAGGTGAAGATTACCAAATTGTTATGGTTGATCGCATTGGTGAAGATCGTTGTGGAACAGGAGATGTTATTTCTTCAGTGATTGCTGGCAGTTATTTAAACGGATATAGTTTTTATGAGAGCGTCAAAAGAGCAACCCTATTTGCTTCCAAATGTATTGATTATTGTGAAAAAACACAAGTTCCCAATTATTATGGATTATGTTTTGAGGAATACTTATACGAATTAGGAGAAGAGTAAAGATGATATTATATACATTATACAAGAATAGTTATATAGATATTGGTGAATTAGATTCTTTAGCAAATGTGCATGTTTATGTAAATATGACGAATAGATGTCCATGTGCATGTACATTTTGTTTACGTCAAACCAAAGAAATGACTGAATCAAATACATTATGGCTAAAACAGGAGCCTACTGTTGAGGAGATTGTTCATGAGTTTCAAAAGTATGATTTAGATGATTTTGCAGAAGTTGTTTTCTGTGGTTTTGGAGAACCATTTGAGAGAGTCGATGATATGATTCAAATTGCAGGTATTCTCAAATTATATCGTCAGGATTTGCCAATTCGCGTGAATACAAATGGTTTAGGAAACTTAATTCATAAAAAAGATATAACACCGATGATTAAAGGACGTATTGATACGATTTCAATCAGTTTGAATGCTCCTGATGCTCAAGAATATTATGAATTAACAAGAAGTCGTTTTGGTATTGATTCTTATCAGGCAATGCTAGATTTTGCAGTGAGATGTAAGGATTATGTACCACATGTTGTCTTGAGTGTAGTTGATATCATTGGTGAAGAAAAAATAAAGAAATGTCAAAATATATGTGATGAACTTGGAGTGACATTGCGTGTTCGTCCATTTGAAGAATAGGAGGGAATAGAGATGTTATATATGACAAGAGAAGAACGTTTGATAGTTTTAGAAAAGATGGTTAATACAAGAGATTTAGGTGGATATGAAACACAGGCAGGAACATATACAAAATCACATAAATATATTCGTGCATCTTCACCAGCTAATGCTTCAAAAGCTGATATTCAAGCATTAAAAGACTATGGTGTGAAAGCAGTTATTGATTTAAGAAGTGATTTTGAAAAAGAACAACAAGTCAATCCTTTTGTAGATGATCAGGATATTGATTTTTATGAAGTGAATCTTTTTGATTCTACGAAAGCCTCAATTGTACCAGAAGAAGTCAAGCAGTATAAAGATCTTGGTGGCGTTTATATTTATATGTTGGAAGGAATGAAAAATAAATTTAAGGATTTATTTGATATATTCTTAAAGTATCCATATGATGGTGTGATGTTTCATTGTTCAGCTGGAAAAGATCGTACAGGGATAACAGCTGCTTTGTTACTTGATCTTATGGGATGTCATGAGTATGATATCGTTAAAGATTATAGTGAGTCTTATGAAAATAATATTGAAATCAATGAAGAATTGGCAAAAATGATGGAGAATGAAGAAGCCAAGCAATATTTGAAATCTTCCCCAAGATATATGATGGAATTACTTGATTACTTAAGAGAACATTATGGAAGTAGTAAAGAATACTTGTTACAAATCGGACTTAAAAATGAAGAAATTGAGCAATTAATTGAAAATTTTACAATTTAAAAAAGAAAAATAGCCTTTTACTTATGAATATATATAGTAGGAGGTATTTTTTTATGGAAAAAGAATTAACATTAAAACAAAAAGATAAGTTGGCAAAAAAAATTTATAAAAGTTATCAGAGGGCTCAATTAGATATTTTATATTTGAGTCAGCATTATAATTATTATCCTCAGATTGATATTTTTAAAGTTAAAGAAGGAGATACGAATTATCAAAAACCTGATGCAATGATTTTACAACAAATGGAGAGAAAACAGGAATTAGAGAATTTTGTTTCTATGATTAATCAGATTCACTCACATATGTCTAAAGAATCTTATTCCTTTATTGAGAGTGAATATTTGAATTTTTATAATCCTGACTGGTGGATACCTTATTTTTCAAGAGCAAGTTATTATCGATTGAAACATAAGGTGTTAGATGAATTAATTGAGTATACTCAATCTTTTTGGACTTCTGATGATTTAAGGAGATTGTTAAAATGATTTATTGCCATTTCTATACAAATTATGTATAATACCATTAATGTTTAATAAAGGAGACAGGATTCATGATTAAAAATTTAATTGGTGGTATTGCTGTTGGAATTGCAAATGTAATTCCAGGTGTAAGTGGTGGAACTATGATGGTTATACTTGGAATCTTTAATAGAACAATGGAGGCTATCTCAGGTATTTTAAAGAAAGAAAATGCTCATCGTAAAGATGATATCTTATTTTTATTTCAGGTTTTATTGGGTGCTGCTATTGGATTAATAGGATTTGCGAAAATTTTAGAGTTTTTATTCAATCATTATCCTACCCAAACAATGTATTGGTTTATTGGACTTATTGCTTTGAGTATTCCTTTATTTTTAAAAGGGGAAATGAAGGGTGAAAAGTTTAAGATTATTCCTTTAATTTGTGGATTAGCAATTATCTTTGCATTAGAATTTTTAAATCCTGGTGAAGGTAGTGTGAATGTCAATCCAGCATTTCCAACAGTTGATGTTATGTTATGTTTAACTATGATTGTTGTTGGTATGATAGGTGGAGCGACAATGCTGATGCCTGGTGTGAGTGGTTCAATGGTATTGTTAATTATTGGTCAGTATTATCTTTTTAAATCTTATTTAGCTAATGTGACAACTTTTCAATTGAATGTGCTTATTCCTTTGTGTTTTATTGGTATTGGTGTTCTGATTGGAATTGCTTTAAGTGCCAAAGTGTGTGATTATTTCATTAAGCATTATAAGGCTGGATTCTTAAGTTTTATCTTAGGATTAATCATTGCTTCTTCACTTGTTTTGATTCCATTTGATGCTACATATGATGTGTTTATTATAGTGACTTCATTATTGGCATTTGTATTTGGTGGAGTCATTGTCTTAGGATTAGGGAAATTACAGTAGCAGAAATGCTACTTTTTTTTATTTTAGAGATTGATTTATCTTATCATAAAAAAGCAGTCAATATAAACTGCTTAGAATTCTTATAAAATAGCTTATTTTGTGAGTTGTTCATGTCTTTGATTGTGTATAATAACTGTTACAATTGAAATCAATACAATAATGATATTGGCTATGATTGTTCCAAGCCAAGTCATTGTCATAGTCCCAAAAAGAGGAGATGCTGCATTAAACATTGTATGAAATAATACACACATAAAAATACAACCTTTTCCTGATATCTTATAGATAGCCCCAATCAAAAAACGGAACGAGATAACTTGTACTGCAAACATCCAAAAGTTGATAAGACCATCACCATGATTTGTTCCAGGAATAAAAAAGAGAGGAATATGCCAGAAGAACCAGATAATACCAGTATAAATTGATGATAAAATATAACCATATTTCTTATTGAATTCAGGCTGTAATATGTACATCCAACCAGATTCTTCTAAACCACCAATCATAAGACAGCCTGGTAAAGACAAGAAAAATGTATAAAAAGGAAGTGCTATTTTTGTATTCCCAGTTACAAACATGTGAATTAAGAAATACAATGTAAGAATGGCAATAACATATAAATAAGCGTATAGACTATTTTTTGCATAAAAAACAGTTTTTAACCATTCTTTGATATCTGTTATCTTGTTGTGTTTTTTTAGAATAGCAAATGATGCAATGGCTGGTGATAGAATATAAATAGCAAAGGGGATATTCATTATAAATTGTTGTAATGTATTGACCCAATTATAAACTTTATATCCATATTGTCCGAGAATAATTAAAAGACCTGATGTTGAATAGGCTATGATAAATGTTAATAGTGTAAAGTGTAGAATCATTTTTTTGTTTGACATATTTTTATTGTCTCTTTTCCTGTGTAGTTTGTATATTTATTATTATAATTAGAAATTTGTCTGATAGAAAAAAGAAAGGCTTTTTTCAGGGATATGTAGACCATTTTCAATCAGTGTTGCAAGCATTTTTAATTGGTTCTGGACCTGTAGGGGACTCCAAGTAAATATTCCTGGATCTAACAAGAAACAAAAGATAGACAAAATGATTTGACTGATTTCATCAGGAAAGTCACAATGTAATAATCCTTCTTGGATTCCCTCTTTGATAATTTGGGAAACAATTGGAGATAAAGACAATAAAATTTTTGCTAAAGATTTTTGATGTATATAAGCATTTTGAGGCTGGTGCAAGTATTCATCTAATTGTGAAGACACAAATGAAGTTCGATAATATGTATACAAGAGATTGAGTTTTTGTATGGCATTATCTTGTGATTGGTTAAGAAGTTCTTGGCATTGTAGAATAATACTATGATAAGTTCTTTCTACAAGAGCATCAAATATCTCCTCTTTAGATTGAAAATAATAATAGATTCCCCCTTTAGCGATTCCAGCTTTTTGAGCAATTTCTCTCACTGAGCATGATGCTCCCTTTTCTTCAGTTAACAAATCTTCAAGACTATCTAAGATTAAATCTCGTTTATTCATGTTCTTCACCACCTTGTCTCATTATAGCATAAATTATAAAAGTTGACCAGTGGTCGAAAAATGTATATAATAAAGAAAAAGTTGACCGTTGGTCAAAAAGGAGGAGACATATGTTTTATGTAATTCTTTGGGGGTTATTGTTGTTGATTTGTATTGGATTGCTTATATATAATTTGGTTTTGTTAATGGGAATTGTTTATAGAAGGTGTAAAAAAAGAGAATATCAAAAGATGGTTCTACGTTTAATAAAAGGAGGTTTTCTATTCATTGGAGGAATTGTAATGACTATATGTTTAACAATGGTGACACAGATAACTGCAGATACACCATCCATTGTTAACAAACATAATCAAGTTATTGAAGGGAGCATTGCTGAACTCAAGGAAGTCAATTTAAATGGTAGAAAAGAATGGATTAGTATAAGAGGAGAAAGCACTCATAATCCAGTGTTACTGTTTTTGGCAGGTGGTCCAGGAGGAAGCCAAATGGCAGCAACTCGCTACGAATTATCAGAACTTGAGAAGCATTTTATTGTTGTAGGATGGGATCAGCCTGGATCTGGTAAATCTTATAAAGCAATCAAGCAATCTGATTTAACCATTCAAACTTATATTGATGATGGACATGCTTTAACAAAATATCTAAAGGAAAAATTTTCAGAAGAAAAAATATATATTGTTGGTGAATCATGGGGAAGTGCATTAGGTATTTTTTTAGCAAAAGAATATCCAAAAGACTATCATGCAGTTATTGGAACTGGCCAAATGGTTGACTTTTTGGAAACTGAAAAGTTAGACTATGAAAAAGCATTGGAAATTGCAGAGATTCGTCAAGATACTCAAAAGATTGAAAAATTAAAATCAAATGGTTATCCACCTTATTATGATTCAGATATGGTATGGAAGAGTGCTGAATATTTAAATTATTTGTCCTCTTATATGACTAAAAATTCTCAAATTCATAATGGTGGCTATAATACAATGAGAGATATTTTTTCTATAGAATATGGAATCATTGATAAAGTTAATTATTTACGAGGAATTGTCACGACATTTAATCATGTCTATCCCCAATTATATGATATTGATTTGCGAGTAACACATGCTGAACTGAAGGTCCCTGTATACTTTTTTCTAGGAAGGCATGATATCAATGCACCTATTCAATTAGTAGAAGATTATGAGCGTATTTTAAAGGCACCCTATAAAGAAATTGTTTGGTTTGAACATTCAGGTCATAGTCCATGGATAAATGAATCACAACAGTTTGTAGAAGAACTTTTAAAAATCAAAGACCATGATTAATAAATTCATTTCACAAATACTCATAATTGGTATAGAATAGACACATAATGAATAGAGAAAAGAAAAGTTGTAAGTAACTTTGGAGGTATTCAATATGAATGTTGAGATTATAAATGTCGGTACAGAATTATTATTAGGTGAAATCGTTAATACAAATGCAACACTTTTACAAAAGATGTGTAAAGATTTAGGCTTTAATGTTTATTTTCAAACAGTTGTTGGTGATAATCCAGAACGTTTGTATGATTGCTTAAAATTAGCTTTTGATCGTGGTGCTGATTGCGTTATGACAACAGGTGGATTAGGTCCCACCAGTGATGATTTAACTAAAGAATTATCTGCTCAATATTTAGATTTAGACATGGTTTATAATGAAATGGAAGCGAAAAAAGTTGAAGAGAAATGTAAGTATTGTTCAAGTTCTTCTACTATTTCAAGTAACAATTTTAAACAAGCTTATTATCCAGCTGATGCTTATATACTAGAAAATGATATGGGTACAGCAAATGGATGTGTGATGCAAAAGGATGGTAAGATGATTGTGAACTTACCAGGACCACCTAAGGAGATACAATATGTTATTGAACATTCGTTATTACCTTATCTTTCACAATATAAACAGGAGACAATCTTTACTTTTGAATATACAACAATGTTTATTGGAGAAAGTCGAGTTGATGAAATTCTAAGAGATTTGATTGATGCTCAAGGTGATGTTTCTATTGCCCTCTATGCTGGTGAAGAAACTGTGAGAATTAGATTAGCAGTGAAAACGCACTCACAACAGCAAGCTGATCAAATGATGGAGACAACAAAGACAGAGATTGAAAAGCGTATTGGTCAATATATGATTGCTGAAAAAGATTTAAAAGAGGCTCTATTAAAGAAACTTCCATCTTTATCTATTGAATACAAAGGAACATTTCAATTAAAAGATGAATTTTTAAAACCTTTCTTTTCAATTCAACCACAAATAAGAATTGTTGTAGAAACGAGACAGGAAAAACTTGGAGAAGTTGTTGTTTTTCAATTTAATGATGACTATGTATTTAAAGTACCTACTTTTGTGAAAGCAAGGTATTCTTATGGCAAAGTAGAGGCTAGATTTGTAGCACAGTTATATAAATATCTTTTATCTCAGAAATGATAAATACCATATTTTAGGTGTGTAAACGCTTTTATTTTCATAATTTGAAAATTGTGCTGTATTTTAATGTGAAATGCAATGAAAAAATTGTATTTTCCTGATTTCTGTATATAATAACAATGTACTTTTTGAAGTACAGAATCGGGGGATATGAATGAGATATAAGATTGATAATTGTCATTATGAGTTGGTTAAGGATTTATTATCGAGTTTAGACTCATTGGTAAAAAATGTTGAAAAGGATGATCAAGGTGCAATTGTCACATTACAAGATGGCAATACCCGTGATGATTTAATGAATGCATTGAATCGCGGTCCTCTACATACATTTACACAAGAATCTCATGTGATTATCTTGTAAGAAGCTTTGTGCTTCTTTTTTTATAATATCAAAAATATGGTACTTTTAAAAACTATTCCTATCTTTATAGTATGTAAGAGTTTACAAATGATTTGTTTGTGAAAAATCTTTATAAAAATGTACAAACTTTCAATTTTTACTTGCGTAAATAGAAAATATACATATAATGGGAATTGTCCTAAGGGATGATGTATGTCATATAATATTCCTCGACATACACTCAGCAAACAAAAGTATTCATATGAGTTTACTCATATAAATGATCACTTGTTGGAGGCAGCAGTCCAACAAATATAGAGAACAGCAGCTCTATAGATCATAATATAGAAAAAGGAACGATGATTAGGGGTATCGTTCCTTTTTCTATGTTTCAATAAGTTCTATGAATCTTAATGTAGCGGGAGTGAGAGTCTTTCTTTTTAAATGAGCATAACCAATACTGCGTTTTGGAATCGGTGTTGATAAAGGGACTTCGAAAATCAACTTTTTTTGAAGGGCATCTAATGAGAATTCTTTGATAACACATGCTTTACCAAGATTATTTTTAGCAGCTTCTAAGAGTAAGTCATGTGAACCTAGTTCAATTGTAGGGGTTAAAAGAACCCCGTTATTCGCAAAGTGATTATCAACAAAATGACGTGAATTAGATGAACGTTCTAAAAGGACGAGAGGGGCATGAGAAATATCTTGTAAAGAATAAACTTTGTTTTCTTCTTGTTTGGAGACAAAGATATCATGAACTTGGAGGCATTCTTGGATGATGATTGTATCATCATGTAAAGGCATGTTGATAAAACCAATTTCTATTTGTCCTGTTTTGAGTAACTCAATGATTTCTAAACTAGTACGATTAACCATTTTAATTATGACTTGGGGATAAAGCTTATTAAATTTGACAAGATAGGGCATAATATAATTCTCACTTAATGTATCTCCAGCACCAATTGTGAGTTCACCTTTTGTGAGTTCATGTTGATTGACAATTTGGTTTTCAGCACTTGTAATCAGTGCCAAGGCGGCTGATATTTTTTGTGCTAATAGCTTTCCTTCTTTGGTTAAGAGGACCCCTTTAGACTGTCTAATGAATAATTGTGTGTTTAATTCTTTTTCTAAAGTATGGATGGCTTGAGAGACAGCTGATTGTGAGATAAAGAGATTTCTGGCTGCTAATGAGAAGGATAGTGTTGAGGCGGCTTCGTTAAAGATTTTGTATTGTTCAAGTTTGATATTCATATTAGTTCTCCTTATATCATATTTGTTAAATATTAATTTTACTAATAGATAAAAGTATCATATAATATTGCTGTTAATTCGTCAATGAATTGACTGAAAAGAATAAGTAAATCATTGAGATTATGTTATAAAGAAAGGAAGATATTATGTCTGGAATTGTTGTTGTAGGAAGCCAATGGGGTGATGAGGGAAAAGGGAAAATTACTGATTACCTTGCCCAAAAGGCTGATGTTGTTGTTCGTTATCAAGGTGGAAATAATGCTGGTCATACAATTGAATTTAATGGTCAGAAGTTTGCTTTAAGATTAATTCCTTCAGGAATCTTTACATCTGGGAATGTGATATTAGGAAATGGAATGGTGATTAATCCTAAGGCATTACTAGAAGAAATGAAGTATTTGAATGATGCTGGTGTTTCTACTGATGGCATAAAGATTAGTGATCGTGCGCATGTCATTTTACCATATCATTTGGAAATAGATGCTATGCAGGAAAAATTGCGTGGAGATAAAAATATTGGAACAACAAAAAAAGGTATTGGTCCGACTTATGTTGATAAATATGCACGTATTGGTATTCGTGTTGGAGAATTTATTCATGAAGAATTATTTCGTTCAAGACTTGAAGAAGTTTTGCCTTTAAAATTAAGAGAATATCCAGAATTAGATTTTCATGTGGAAGATATCTTCCAAGAATATAAAGAATATGCTAAAATGATAAAACCAATGGTCACTGATACTGGTTTATTATTGGATGAATATTTTAGACAAGATAAGAAAGTTTTGTTTGAGGGTGCACAAGGAACAATGTTAGATATTGATTATGGAACATATCCATATGTCACAAGTTCTCATCCTGGTGCCAATGGTGTTTGTGAAGGGGCAGGAATTGGTCCTGTCAATATTGATGAAGTTATTGGTATTGTCAAGGCGTATACAACACGTGTTGGTTCAGGCGCTTTTCCAACAGAGATTGATGATGAAGTAGGAAATCGTATTCGTGAGGTTGGAAGAGAATATGGAACAGTGACAAAACGTCCACGTCGTATTGGATGGTTTGACGCTGTTGTTGTGAATCAGTCAAGAAGAATGAGTGGTTTAACTGGATTATCTATAATGTTATTGGATGTCTTAACTGGTATTGAAACATTAAAGTTATGTACAGCTTATCAGTTGAATGGTGAAATCATTCATGCATTACCTGCAGTTATTCAAGAGTTGGATAAGGTTGAACCTATTTACGAAGAAATGCCTGGCTGGAGTGAAGATATTACGCATGTCACTTCATTTGAAGAATTACCTATAAATTGTCAAAATTATTTAAAGAGAATCAGTGAATTGGTTCATTGTCCAATAGCAATGTTCTCAGTTGGTCCTGATAGAGAACAAACAATTATATTAAAAGAAGTGATTTAGAGGAGGGAAAGTGTGAAAAGAGAATTAGTGATTGTCTTAGATTTCGGAGGACAGTACAATCAGTTAGTTGCTCGTCGAGTGCGTGAATGTAATGTTTATTGTGAAATTTATTCATATAAAGTTGATATTGAAAAGATTAAAGAAATGAATCCGAAAGGGATTATCTTAACGGGTGGTCCAAATAGTTGTTATGAAGAGAATTCACCAACATATTCAAAAGAGTTATTTGAATTAGGGATTCCAGTTTTAGGTTTATGTTATGGTGCACAATTAATGCAGCATGTAATGGGTGGAAAAGTTGAACGTGCTGATGTGAGAGAATATGGAAAATCAAATTTAACTGTTAACAACAATTCTCCACTTTTTAGCGATGTTGCTAAAGATAGTATTTGTTGGATGAGTCATTTTGATTATATTTCTCAGATTGCCCCAGGTTTTGAGATCACTGCAACAACTCCTGATTGTCCAGTTGCTGCTTGTGAAAATATTGCTCAAAATTTATATGCAATTCAATTCCATCCTGAAGTTTTACATACACAAGAAGGAACAAAGATGTTATCAAACTTTGTTTTAAATGTTTGTGGATGTCAAGGTGATTGGCGTATGGATTGTTTTGTTGAGGAACAAATCAAAGCAATTAGAGAAAAAGTTGGAAATGGCAAAGTTTTATGTGCTTTATCTGGTGGGGTTGATTCATCAGTTGCGGCTGTTTTATTATCAAAAGCCATTGGTAATCAATTGACTTGTGTTTTTGTTGATCATGGTTTACTTCGTAAAAATGAAGGTGATGAGGTTGAAGCTATCTTTGGACCTAATGGTAATTATGATTTGAATTTTATTAGAGTTAATGCACAACAAAGATATTATGAGAAATTAAAAGGTATAGAAGATCCTGAAACAAAGAGAAAAATCATTGGTGAAGAGTTTATTCGTGTCTTTGAAGAAGAGGCTCAAAAGATTGGTACAGTTGATTTCTTAGTTCAAGGAACAATTTATCCTGATGTTGTAGAAAGTGGCTTAGGTGGCGAATCTGCTGTCATTAAGTCCCATCATAATGTCGGCGGATTACCTGATTGTGTAGATTTTAAAGAAATTATTGAACCTTTAAGAGATTTATTTAAAGATGAAGTTCGTAAAGTTGGTTTAGAGTTAGGTATTCCTGAATATTTGGTATTTAGACAACCTTTCCCAGGACCAGGTCTTGGTATTCGCATTATTGGTGAAGTGACTGAAGAAAAGGTCAAGATTGTTCAAGATGCTGATTTTATCTATAGAGAAGAGATCGCAAAAGTTGGACTTGATCGTTCAATTGGACAATACTTTGCAGCTCTTACAAATATGCGTTCTGTAGGTGTTATGGGTGATGAGAGAACTTATGATTATGCAGTTGTCTTACGTGCTGTCAATACCATTGATTTTATGACAGCTGAATCTGCTGAGATTCCTTATCAAGTTTTAAATAAAGTGATGTCTCGTATTATTAATGAGGTTCGAGGTGTGAATAGAGTGTTCTATGATATTACATCTAAACCTCCAGGAACAATAGAGTTCGAGTGATATAAAAAACTCCATTATCGGAGTTTTTTTGCTTTCTCAAGTGCAAATGATAATATTTTGATACTATATATTTTTTTAGACTATACTATTCTTTTGATAACTCATTTATATATTCTTTGAGTGATAAAGAAAGGATTGATAGTATAAAAAAGCAGGAAATTCCTACAATTAGTCATTAAAGGCTTTTTTTAAGAGATATGGATAAAAGCATATAATCAAGAATGTTGATGTCAACCAGCATAATGGGTTAACATAAATCACTCCCTGAAATCCCAAAGGATAAATCAAAAAGTATGTACCCAGACATCTCACAATAATTTCAAGAATACCTACACCTAATGGCACAGAGGATTCACCTACACCTGTTAGGACAAATCTTACAACAAAATTTATTCCTAAAATAAAATAGCAAAGTGAAGTAAATGAAATATATTGAATGCCTAAAGAAATAACACGATTTTCACTATTTTGAACAAATAATGACATAAATTCTTTTCCAAAAAAATGGGCAAAAATAGCAACGATTAAATTTAATAAAACTGTTATTTTTAAAGTTTCTTTTGCTCCCTTACGGATACGATTATAGGCTTTATGACCATAATTTTGTGCTGTAAAAGTTGAAATTGCAGTTCCAAATCCTGATAGAATTTGCATCATCATAGAATCCATTTTATATGCAGCAGTATACGCAGCAACTTCATCACTTCCTAGTGTATTTAATGCAGATTGAACAACTAGAAAACTAATAGAAAGAAGTGATTGAAAAAAGGCCATAGGCATACCTACTTTGATATGCTCTTTTATACATTGTAAGTCAAAACAATAGTCTTTTTTTCAAAATCAAGAATATCTAATTTTTTCTTCATATACATATAACATAATAAACAACAAATTAATTCCGCTATGATTGTTGCATAGGTAACGCCAGCAATTCCCATATGACAAATAATCACAAAAAACAAATCAAGAACGACGTTTAAAATAGCAGATAGAATCAAAAATAATAAAGGAATGACACTATTTCCATGAGCTCTTAATATTGCGGATTCATAATTATAAACAGCTGCAAATATTGCTCCAATAAAAATAATTGACGAATATGTTATAGCTCCAGGGAGTAGTTCTTGTGATAGATGAATAAGTGCAAACAAATTTTTATTAAACCTTAATCCCAATATCATAATCAATAGGCTTAATATTATAATTAAATAAAATCCATTTGTTATGGCTTTTTTAGTAGATGTCTTGTCATTTGCACCAACCTTTGAGCAATAACGATAGAAAGACCATTAGAAAGTCCAATAACCAGACCTAATAATAAATCCACAACAGGTGTTGTTTCTCCAACTGATGCAAGAGCTGTTGTGCTAACGCATTTTCCTACAACCATTGTGTCAACCATGTTATAAAACATTTGAAATAAATTACCAATCATTAGTGGTATAGCAAATAGAGTTATTAATTTTAACGGTTGTCCTTGTGACATATCTATTTTTGATATTTTTTCAAATCTCATCTTAAATGTATTCATATTTTCCTCCTTTTCGCTTTTATTATAGGTCTTTTTTTGATATCTGAAAAATATGAATGTAGTATAATATTATAATAAAAAGTTATAACTATATTGAATTAAATAAAAATGATTATTTTTTTTAAATAAAAGGAGGATGTTTATG
>NZ_CFJNYH010000037.1:0-29155 GCF_984815275.1 Coprobacillus sp. | reverse complement strand
TTTAGATTAGATAATCTCGCTTTAAGAAAAATATTTTCTTGCTCTAACTTATCTATAGTGCCAATTATATTTTTCACTTCATTTAGCATGATTTCTAACACTTCTTCATCTTCACACCAGGAAGTAATGCAACCAACTAATCCCATAACACTTTTTTTACTCGTTTTCATGATATTCACCTCTTTTATTCAATAACTAAATATTTTTCATGCCAATCATCTATCTTTCTATCAGCTATTTTTACAAACAAATCTAGGTTATCATTTAGTTGTTTAAAAGATAAATGTTTGGTTAGTGATATACATACTTTATAGTCTTTTTTAAGACTAATTTTAAATTCTTCATTTTGAGTTATTCTTACTAAACTATAAAACATTTGATTAAAGTCACGTAATGCTTCATCATGTGAGGATCCAAGGACTTTTCGCCTATAAAAAGTATCTTGCATTCTAGCTAACTTTAAGTTAATCAAGTTAATCCTTTGGTTATAATTTAAGATTTTAATACGTTTATTCTTACTATAGGTTCTATCATACTGTTTGCTTTTAAGTCTTAAAGTTAGTTGTATTGTTTGAATAACTCTAGAAAGTGCTTGAATTAATAAACCTTTTAAATAATCAATTAGAGATGTAAATCTTTTCTTTCTTTCATCAGAATTCCCATCCTTTCCATCGCGATAGTTGAAATATCTCTTTTTATTAGAGACTGTAACAATTACTTTGATTGGTTGTCCCTTTTTATCCTTTTTTACATCCCCTTTTTTACAACGATGAATCGCATCAGGATTATTAGCCTTTGTAGTCCTTCCAGTATTTTTATTTATATACATATCACGTTTGTAACATTGTTCTTTTTCTTCAGGTTTTTCATAAATATGTCGGTCAAAGGCTATAACATCTATATATCGACCATTTCCTTTAGTTATAAACTTATATAAATAACAGATTACTTTATAATTAAGACTCACTTTTAACATAAAATTTTTAACTATTTCATGCTCTTGTGATTTTGTTAATCCAATTGGAATCATAATTCTTAAAGAAACTGCATATATTTTTTTCTTATGATTTCTATAATCTTCATAACTTAGTAATGTATTAATTGCTTTATGAGGATTAATCATATTAGAATAAAATTTTTCTTTAATAAAGTCCGTTATAATACAACGTTCATGAATATCTAAACGCTGAATAAATTGTCCATTAAATTCAAGATTTGTTGTACTCATAATACCTCCAGTGGGTTCCTTGCTTTATATAAACATTAAAGGAACTTTAATGATTTTTAAATTTTTCAACTTTTTCAGGAGTATTTTTAAGTTCCTGGATAAGCGAAATATAATAATTAACTTGATTCATAATGTCATCACCTACAATTGTATTAGATTTAGCAATAGCAACTTTTTTTCTAGCTTCCCTTGATTTAGGTAAGTCATACTTAGGTCGAATATACTGTCTCGCATATTCAATGAGTTTGAGTTGCATTTCCTGATCTTCAGCAAAAAAGTTGACCATAATTCTAATAAGATAGGCTTCTTTTTCTAATTCTGAATACTTAGTCAGCATTTTTACTAATAAAACTTCATCATCACTCGGATATATTTGCCATCTGGCAGTATCTGAACGTGGTAATAATACTTTTTTCTTCATTTTCTCACCTCCTTTTGTTTTAAATACGAAAAAAAGCGATATTCTTTAACGAATATCGCTTGCATAATTATTTGTAATATTAATCTACACAGTCCCCGTCTGACATTTTTTTTCAAAAAACAGATGGTGCCCGAGGTCGGACTCGAACCGACATGACGCGAGTCGCAGCATTTTGAGTGCTGTGCGTATACCAATTTCGCCACTCGGGCATCGTGTGCTCAATTATTATATTATAGAATTGTAGTAAAAGTCAATAGGAAAACTATCATTTATAACAAAATGAAATAGTCTTCATTTCAAAAAGAGAAATCAAGACTATTTTTATATATAATATTAATCACACATCATTTTAATAATTTCTTTATCTGTTTCTTTCATTCCATCTCGAGATAAACGTCCAATATTACGAATTGTATTTTCAACACCTTTACAAACAATCCCATCGCCACCTTTAAACTGGCAGCCATTTTTATACATATAATAACCAAGAATTCCAGCATCTACACTCTCAGCTATTTTGGCAGCACATGAAGGCTTTGCTCCATCACATACAATTCCCGAATTAATGGCTAAGGCATTAACCAATGTATGAGCAATTGTTTTATAATCGCCACCTTTAAGATAAGCAATCCCACAGCCTGCCCCTACACCTGCGCTGACAGCTCCACAATAAGCCGATAATCTGCCAATTCCTGTTTTCTGATGAATTGTACATAAGTTAGATATAATCAAAGCACGATATAATTGTTCTTGTGTTGCCTTTTCTTCCAAAGCATAAATAATAACAGGTAAAGATGCTGTCATTCCTTGATTTCCACTACCAGAATTAATAATAACTGGCATTTCACAACCGCTCATTCTTGCATCACTGCCTGCTGCTGCATAAGCTTTTGCTTTAA
The DNA here is from genome assembly GCF_984815275.1 of Coprobacillus sp. NCBI lineage: Bacteria > Bacillati > Bacillota > Erysipelotrichia > Erysipelotrichales > Coprobacillaceae > Coprobacillus > Coprobacillus sp. The sequence continues at coordinate 26,607 of NZ_CFJNYH010000037.1, read as the reverse complement.
TCTTGACATCATCACCATAAGTTTTTAAAAGGATACTTCCAATATTAGCACCCCAGTTATTTTCAATCCCTTCCTTAGCAATCGCATAATTACAATCAATTTGTCTTTGTAAAACGTCTTGAACATCCTCAATAGCAACTGTTGTTGCAAATTCATAAATATCTTTGACATTTAATAAACTACGATCAGTTAACGAAGAATCACTTGATGCAACCACACCAGATTCATAAAGAACTTCACCATCTTTTTCAATATACACAATATTTGTATGATAGCCAGCAATACGAACTTTGGCATTATGATAAATACCATGAAGATGAACACAAATATCTAAAGCACAATCACTTTCAATGGCTTGAACTTTCATTGATATCGAGTCTAAGAAATGACGCATTTCTTCTTTTTGTAAATTTGTAACAATAGAAATAACTTCTAATACCTTTGTACTATCACCAGCCACAATTCCTGCAGCAACACTCGCCTCAATACCTTTTAAGCCACCAGTATTAGGAACAATAACACTCTTGACATTTTTAACAATATTTCCACTGACAAAAATATCTACTGACTGAACCTCATCTTGCAGTGTATCAAAGCACTTACTTGCACAATATGCTAATGCAATCGGTTCAGTACATCCCATTGCCGGAACCAATTCCTCTTTTAAAACTTGTACATATGTTTGATAAATATGTTTTTCCATTCTTTCCACCTCTTTATAGACATATTCTAACACGCTCATACAAAATAAGAAAGGCATCATTTGCCTTTCTTAGGTTTTCTAATTATAAATTGTCCTAGTTTTTTAAGATCTAATGGAAATAATGGTGATAAATAAGACATTCCAAAAGGCTTCAATCTTGCCAGATAGACCCACAAAAAGATATTAAAAATAACAAATCCAAAGATATTGAATAACATTATACTTACAATCATCATCACTTTAATATATTTATTTGTTAAGGATAACTCATAGTTTGGTGTTGCGAATCCACCAATTGCTCCAACCGCACAAAAGAGCAAGATTTCTTCTGAAAAGAATCCTAAATCAATAGCAAATTGTCCTAATAATAAAGCAGCAATTAACCCCATCGCATTAGATATGGCTTCTGGTGTATGAATCGTTGCTATTCTTAATAATTCAATAGATAATTCAACCAGTAATATCTGGATAAAGAATGTCCAGTCCCATTGCATAAAAGAAACAGATAGTGACCAAACAGGAACAAGATAAATGGATAATAAAACAGCACTTAAACGAATAATACGAATAAATGTTCCAATCAATGGTGTTTGACGATGCTCTTCCACATGTTCTAGAATTTCAAATATTGTCGTTGGAATCATTAAGACAGATGAAGATGTATCACAAATAATTGCAATATATCCATGCTGAATATGCGTTGCTACAATATCTGGTCTTTCACTATATCTCACCAAAGGAAAAGGATTATAGTTTTGATCTAAGATAAGTTCTTCTAGTGCCCTATCTGTCATAATTAAATCTTTCGCTTTTATTTCTTTAATCCTTTGCATCACTTGTTTTAAAACATTTTGATCAACTTTATTTTGAAGATAGGCAATAGCGATATCCATTTGATTTTCTGTTCCAATAATTTCTCTTTTAAAACATAATTCTACGGATTTAATACGTCTTCTAATTAATCCTGTATTGTTTAAGATAGATTCATTAAAACCATCTTTTGCACCACGAACACTTTTTTCTGTTTCAGGTTCTTCAATAGATCTGTTTGGATAATTCTTCGTATCCATCAAATAAGTCGTTTCACCATCAAACAGAGCACAATTTCCACTCATAATTGAATATTGGATTTGCTTAATATCATTTGTATTGACGATATCAACATCTCCCATATTCAGACAATTATCTAGATTTTTTCCTTCACCATTTTCTATTCCTTCTACAAGTCTTGAAATCAGTGTATCGTTAGAAAGACTGGCCAAAAAATAAAGATGAATCAGTCTTCCTTTATATATCAATACACGATGTTTTAAGTCATAAGAATTATTCATGATTTCGGTTTAAAAATAATGGCAACCAAGAATCCAAAGAGAATAGCTGCTGTAATTCCGGCTGCTGTTAAATCAAACATTCCCATAGCAATACCAAAAATACCATATTCTTCAGTTGCAGCCATTGCTCCATGCATCAAAGAATGTCCAAAACTTGTAATTGGAATTAAAGCCCCGGCATGAAAAATTTCCACCAGTTTATCATAAATATGAAATAAGTCTAAAAATGAACCAAGCACAACAAATAAACTTGTTATATGTCCTGGTGTTAACTTACTATTATCATAAATCATTTGAGCTAAAAAACACACCAAACCACTAAATAAAAATGCCATTATATAATTCATTCGACGACCTCCAAACTGATAGCATGTGCAACACATGGAATCGTATCTTTTTGTGCACTCATCATTGGTGAAAGCAAAGCTCCTGTTGCAACAACAAGAACACGTTTGTACTTTTTGTCTTTCAACATTGGATATAAATGCCCCATCGTGACAAGCCCACTACATGCACATCCACTTCCACCTTGAAAAACTTCTTGATTTTGTAAATCATATAACATACACCCACAGTCATTATAATGGACAACATCAATTTTATGACGTTGCATCATTTCCTTTAAAATCTTATGACCATAAGTTGATAAATCACCTGTAACAACCAAATCATAATCTTGAAAACTTCTTTTTAAGTCTTCAAAATGAGTTGTGATTGTATCATATGCTGCTGGTGCCATAGCACGTCCCATATCATTAGGGTCATCTTGTGAATAATCAACAACTTTTCCTAATGTAATAGATTCAACTCTCACTTGTGTTGGCTGATTAGTTAATAAAGTTGAAATAGCGCCTGTTGCAGTAAATGTTGTTGTATCTTTCTTTTGAACACCATATTCAACAGGGTAACGATACTGACGCTCAGCTGTTGCATTATGGCTTGATACCATGGCGATAACCTTATCCACGAAACCACCTTCAATTAATAAAGATGACATTGCCATAGATAAACAAAAGCTTGAGCAGGCACCATAAATACCAACAAATGGTTTAGGTAACTCCCTAGCCAAATAATTAACTGTTGTAATTTGATTTAATAAATCTCCACCAATATAAAGATCAATATCTTTTTGCTTTAATTTCTCTCTTTTTAAACAGATATCTAAAGAATCTCTTAGCATCTTTCGTTCTGCTTTTTCAAAAGAATCTTCACCACAATGATAATCGCCAAATCCTTTATCAAAACTTGAGCCTAATGGTCCTTGATATTCCAATGGTCCACATACAGTCCCTGTTGATGCAATATATACATTCTCTAGTTTTATTGAATTACCCAAAAAGTGTGATGACATAACGAATCACTCCTAACAATGAGGCACTCACAATTCCATACGTAATAACTGTTCCGCCTAATTTAAACATATTACTTCCAATTCCCATAACCAATCCTTCACTTTTACTATCAAGTGCACTTGAAGCCATACTATTTGCAAATCCAGTAATTGGAATAAAAGTACCTGCTCCAGCATGTTTAGCAATACTATCATATAATCCTAACCCAGTTAATAAGCAAGCCACAAATACAAGGGTTATAGTCATCATTGGGATTGCATCTTTTTCACTACAGTTATAAACATTCATGAAAAATTCTAGAACACCTTGAGCAATGGCTCCCATAACACCACCATATAAGAAAGCATTGAAACCATTTTTGACTTTATGACCACCTGGTTTTAATTCTTCAGCCATTTGATCATATTCTTTTCTATCCATAATTTTCACCTCTTAAATAGTCTTTACAATTTTTTCAAAAATAAACACAAAAAAACAAGCCTTAGTACTAAGACTTGTTTAAACGAACAAAAATACGTTTCATTAATTTAATCAATGTATATCCTATAAAAATTTCTATTGGCAATATTGCACATTCTTTAATAACTCGAATACATAGAGAAACAAAAAATGGAATACCATACATCATATCTAACCACAGTGGTGTTAAACATAATGTCACAACGATTTCAACCAAAGTCACACATAATATCCATGTCGAAAATTCTTTGGCCTCATCTTGACTGATTTGCTTTTTTAATATAAAAATCAAAATGATAAAGATAATCGTTAAAATTAAGCAAACAGAAATCAATGTTAACTTTTCTTGAGATGTAATAATATGAACAGTCGTTGATATCGTCACTTGATCAAGTGTATATATGTAAATTGAAGCACCTAACCCAAGAACCAATATCAATCCCATAACTATTGACTGAACAATCTTTTCACTTAACATCTTTGCATGTTCCTTAGCGAGTGAAGGAATGACACTAACCAAGATTGTTCCAAGTGTAAATCCAAGAAATGGAAAACCTGTAGGAACCAATATCAATCCGATAATATCACTACTCAATCCAACTAAAAATGCATATCCTGGAGATAAAAAGTAACCTGCTAACATCAAGGGAATATATTCAAACCCTATCTTTAAACTTTCCGCTCCAAACAATGGAATCATAATAGCCAATCTCTTACATATAGCTGTTAAAATAATAAAGATTGCCGCAATGACCAAATTCATAACATTCCCTTTTTCAAAAGGATAAAACTTAAATACATAAAATCCCAGTGCAATAATGATTATTGCTAAAATAATTTGTTCCATAACACAATGCTACTTATAACAAATGTTTCCTGCTTCGTCCTCATTTCTAGTCCACAGGCGTTAATTCCGATCAACAGACCGTACATTCTTTGCTACTAACGTAGACTCCTCCTTCTTTTTAATATATAGGTTATATCATAATATGATTGTATACAAAATACAACTCTTTTTACCTATATCATCAAGAATTTTAAATTATATCATCTTAATATCTTCATATTCTTTAATGAACTTAACAAAAAAATCAAACCGAATAAATCGCGTTGATTAGAGACTTGAAAATAATATTTTTTGGGTTGTTTTTTGATAAATCATATTTTCATAATGGTATCTATTTTGTTACTATCTTATCGCTAATAGAAAGCACATATCATTCAAACAAAAAACACATCCTATATAATGTGTTCTTTGCTCAAAAATATTTATTTTTATATTTATAAATTCACAATGTTTCGATTTATCCCATTTAAAAATGCCATTATATTTTCATAAACTTCATCAACACATCTTTGTCTTGCCTCAATTGAACCCCAAGCAATATGTGGTGTTAAAATCACTTTATTCATATCTTGAATAGAATAAATAATATCATTTTCTAATAATGGTTCATGTTCAAATACATCTAATCCAACTCCAGCTAAATGTCCTTCATTTAAGACCTTGACTAAGGCTTTCTCTTCAATAATCCCACCACGTCCAACATTAATAAGATAAGCATTATCTTTCATCTTTCTTAAGGCATCTTCATTAAATAAATATTTTGTTTTTTCATTTAATGGAGCATGAATACTAATAATATCAGAACTCTTTAATAAAGTTTCAAAATCAACTTGCTGATAATCACTTGTTGCATTCTGCCCACTTGTTGAATAATATTGAATTTTTGCTCCCATTGCAGTCGCAATGAAAGCCACTTTTCTACCAATATCACCCAATCCAACAATCCCCCAAGTTAATGAAGAAACATCATGAAATACTTCATCAAAATAACTAAAGCGTCCACTTAATGCATATTCTTTAGACTTCACATATTTATCATACATTGCATTCTTTTCAATCAGATGCATTAATAATGCGATTGTATGCTGAGCAACAGTATCCGTTGAATATCCCTTTACATTTGCAACTTTGATCCCCTGTTGACGACAATATTCTAAATCAATATTATTCGTTCCAGTCGCAAATAAACAAATCAATTGTAATTGATGCATTCCCTTCAACACTGATTCATTCAATATATTTTTATTTGTAATAACAATATGAGCATCTTTTATTCTTTCACGAATTTGATCTTGAGTTGTATCTTCATACATAACAACATCACCTAAAGATTCAAATCTTGATAAATCAACATCATAACCAACAGAAGCACTTTGTAAAATGACAATCTTCTTATCATTTTTCTTTAACATTCCCTTCACATCATGATATTTTAAGTTTTGTAACATTTCACCTAATTTTAACGCTTCATTAAGTTCTAATATATGTGTTTCTAAAGGTAACCCACACATCGTCTGATCAACAATCTGAAAATTTAAAATATGCTGAATCATTGCAATACCTAAAGCTTTAGAAGTCATTGTTTTATAATCTTCTAAAGCAGATAAAACATTTTCTTTAAAATTTTCATCTTTTGAAGCACAAGCTAATAAACAATCATGAAAGGAATGATGGTTTAAAATCTCATTTCTAAAAGTATCATTATATAATAATGGTAAAACAATATCATACATTTCCATTGGTACTGCTTTTTGATATCCTTTCGTAAAATTATATATTAATGCCACTCCTAAATCTTCATCTTTCATTTTATCTACAATCTTCATTCTTTTTCCTCCCTAAATATATAAACCTCTACTCTTTGCCTTTCAGCTTTCGCTTTATCATCATAAAAAATAATACAAGTCTTCATCTTCTTTTCCATTGTATTATATTTGACTATATTATATGAAATATAACGACTTTGACTTTCCTTTAATCCGCCAGTTGCACTTCCTGCACCTATATAATAGCACTCATCCTTACATCTAAAATAAGGTAAATGCTTATGTCCATGAAAAACATAATGAATATTTCTTTTTTGTAACCATTCTATTAATAAAGGTGCATCGACTAAAACCTTTGATGTTTCCACAATTCTATTGATAAACGTCTTTTCGTGCCATTTGGTTTTAATAAATTGTGCCTTACTTAAAGGATAGACATGATGATGTAACATCACAAGCATTGTATAGTCTTCTAAATGATCAATGGCTTCTAATTCATCATCTATTTCATCTAACTGTCTTTGCCCAATTTTTCCTCTCGCAAGATTCCCTTCACTGGTTGTATCCATTTTAATTAAAATCATCTTTTCTTTTTCTAATACTTTTATGTTTTCACCTAATAAATAAGCAATCACTTTACTCTTTTGATTCCTAGCCATATTAAAACCATGAACAATGACATCATGGTTACCCAGTATAAATGTAACATTTGCTTTATACCGTTTTTTTAAACTGTTCATAAAATCATTTGCTAAATACATATTTTTACGATTCGGTGATTCCATAAGATCTCCCGTAATTAGTACTTTTATCTGTTGATCTGTTTGTAAATAAGGCATGATAAAATCTAATGAATTATATAATTGAATCAAACCCTTTTGTCTTTTGTTTTTACCTAAGTGCAAATCACTTAATTGAATATAGTATGAATCATCTTTATTATCATTATAAACATCAAACAAATTCACTTTTTGATCAATATAATCAATTAATTTCTTGAATTCTGTTTGGGATGTCAATGCTGAAAAAACTTGTTGTGTATCATTAAAAATCAAAATACCGGGCCATAAATCAGCATGATTCATTGCACAGAAAAAAGCTGGGAACGGATCAAAAAATGATAAATCCTTGCGTTCAAAAGGCTCTTCAATTGCATAAAAATAAACATCTTTATACTCCTGAAAATGAATATTGAGTAGTTCTTCTCCATTATATCCAGGTATGTAAAGAACATGTGTCTTTTGGGCATATTGATCAGCTAGTTTTTGAATTCCATCAAGAAAAGGATAACGTAAGATATGCTCCATATCTCCAACTTTGATACGTTTGGAGAAAAATGTATAGTCAGTTTCTTGTATTCTTTCTAAAGAATCACATATTATCCCACGCTTCTTTAACCATTGACGAAAGCCATATAAATATTCATATGATGAAACGATATCACGCATATACGCAGTTTCATTTTGATAAATTATATTAAAAAAAGTGTTTATAAAATCAATATCGCGCAATATTCTCACCTCTCTGTGACCTATTATACACTAAATATCCATAAATATGTAGAAAAAGACGAAGTATCTCAAATTCAAATTGAACTGAAGTATTTCAGATTTATTCTCTAAAAAGACTAAAGAACAACTCTATTCTTTAGTCTTATAGATCATTTAAAATTTTAAATTTCTAGGTGTTCTTGGGAATGGTTCTACATCTCGAATGTTTTGCATACCAGTCAAATACATTAAGAAACGATCAAATCCTAATCCAAAGCCAGCATGTTTACAGCCACCATATCTACGTAAATCCATATACCATTGTAAACCATCCTTCGCCATTCCTTTTTCTTCCATGATTCTTTCCAAAACATCATATCTCTCTTCACGTTGACTTCCACCAACCAACTCACCAATTCCTGGAACAAGCAAGTCACAAGCAGCAACAGTCTTATTATCATCATTTAAGCGCATATAGAAAGCTTTGATTTCTTTAGGATAGTCTGTTAAGAAAACAGGACCTCCAATAACTTGTTCACAAATATAGCGTTCATGTTCACTATTTAAATCCATACCCCATTTGACTTCATTTTCAAATTTAACATCAGCTTTTTCTAATATTTCAACAGCTTCTGTATATGTCATTCGTTTGAAATCACTATTACGAACATGTGTTATACGTTCAATACACTCTTTATCAATCATTTGTGCAAAGAACTTCATTTCTTCAGGAGCATTCTCTAAAACATAATCAATACAGAATTTGACCATATCCTCAATTAAATCCATATCATCTTCTAAATCAGCAAAAGCAATTTCAGGTTCAATCATCCAAAATTCACTTGCATGACGTGATGTATTTGAATTTTCAGCTCTAAATGCTGGTCCAAAAGTATAAACATCTCTAAATGCCATACAGAAAGCTTCAACATGTAATTGACCAGTGACTGTCAAGAAAGCTTCTTTACCAAAGAAATCTTTATCAAAATCAGTATTATCAATCGTTGTTGCTCTAAACATTTCTCCAGCACCTTCACCATCATTTCCAGTAATTAATGGTGTATGCACATAAACAAATCCCTGTGATTGAAAAAATTCATGAATGGCCATTGATAATACACTGCGTAATCTAAATATTGCATAGAATGTGTTTGCTCTTGGTCTTAAATGTGGAATTTCTCTCATATACTCAAAAGAATGTCTTTTCTTTTGTAATGGAAAATCATCATCACAAGCACCCTCTACAACAATTTGTGTAGCCTCTATTTCAAAAGGCTGCTTACTCTCTGGCGTTAACTTGAATTTACCTAATACACGTATAGCACTTCCTGTACTAATGTGTTTAATTGTATCATAATCTTCTAAAGTTTCCTTCAGATAAACAATTTGACAATTTCTAAAATAAGTTCCATCATTCAAAGCCAAAAAACCAACTTTTCCATTATCCCTATTTGTACGTACCCAACCATCTAATTCTACATACTCCAAGCTTTCTGTTTCGAACTCTGCACCTGACATCACCATTTCATAGAGTTCTCTTACTGTCATAAATTCAAACATCTTTCTTCCTCCTTTGTATAATATAAAAAGCCATTCCTGTTAAGGAACGACTTATATCGCGGTACCATCCTCATTCATAATCTCTCAATTATGCACTCTGAAGCTTTAACGCAGCCTAACGGGATAGTCTACTCTTATTTCTCCTATCCTGCTCATTGAGTGTTCCATATTTTTGATATCTACTTTGCTTACACCATCCAAAGTTCGCTTAAGATACTGATAAAAATATGTTCTCAAATCATTGCTTATTAGTATTATTAACACCTTTTGATGAATATTTCAATACTTTTTCATAATTATTCATCATTTGCATGCATTTTTAAGACAAGTTCTTGAATTGCTACAACAACATCGACAGTTTGCACCACAACATCATCATGAACGGTAAAATGGCTATGTGTGAAATCTACAATCCCCTTAACACCTAATGCCATTAAACGATCAACTGTTTCTTGAACCTGATCACTAATTGCCAAAATAGCAATCTTACATCCTTCTGGAAATGTTTTCTCCAAATCATCAATATGATTTAATTTGACTCCAAAGCGTTCTCCTACTTTATTTTGATCTTGATCATAACAGCAAACAATCTTTCCAACTGTATATTGCCATCTATTATATTTTAAAATTGCACTTCCCAAATTCCCTACACCAATCAATATAATAGATTCATCTAATCCTAATCCTAGAACATTATTTAAAATATTAATGATTTCTTTTGTATCATAACCAATACCTCTTTTTCCTAAAGATTCTTTATCAGTTAAAAAACCAAAATCTCTACGAATTGTTGTGTCTAAAATTCCAGTTGCTTCACTCAATTCACTAGATAAAAAATGTTCTTTTCCTTCATGTTGCATATTGCGCAACGCCTTAAGATATCTAGGGAAACGTGACATCGTTGCCTTTGATATTTTTTGATGTTTATTTACCATATTATTCACCAATACTTTCTTCTTCTAAATCATATGACGGTTTGACACTTAAGTCAAGAGACGAGAATTGCTGATGTTCATACATCACTCTGGCTGCTGAAGCTATCATAGCAGCATTATCAGTACAATAGGCCATTGGTGGAAATAAAACTTTTATTGGACTATCAGCAGTTAATTTCTTCCTTAATCCTCTATTTGCACTCACACCACCTGCCACTATAATCTCTTTCACTTGATAATCTTTAGCAGCCTTTATTGTTTTAGATACCAATACATCTAAAGCAACTTCCTGAAACGAACACGCCAAATCAGCAGGAACAATATCTTCACCACGTTGAGCAGCATTATGACATAAGTTAATTACTGCTGACTTTAATCCACTAAATGAGAAATTATATGAATCATCATTTAATGGTAATGGTAAATCATATGTGTGTTGACCACTAGCAGCCATTTTATCAATAACTGGTCCCCCAGGATATGGCAAGTGTAAAACTCTGCCCGCTTTATCATATGCTTCACCAATTGCATCATCTAAAGTTTGGCCAATGACTTCAAAAGAAAATTCACTTTTCATATAAACAAGTTCACTATGTCCTCCACTTACAACCAGACATAGACAAGGGTATTCAATATCTTCGACCAATTCATTGGCATAAATATGTCCAGCAATATGATGAACACCAATAAACGGTTTATGATAAGCCAAAGCCAATGTTTTTGCAGCCTGCATTCCAACATGTAAAGACCCAACTAATCCAGGTCCTTTTGTAACAGCAATTGCATCTATATCATTCATATTAACATCAGCTTCGTTTAAAGCTGTTTTTAAAACAGTTGAAACACATTCGACATGCATACGACTTGCGATTTCTGGTACAACTCCACCATATAAACGATGTGTATCAATTTGTGATGCGACAACATTACATAACAATTCTCGCTTGTCTTTTAAAATAGCTACTGACATTTCATCACAACTTGATTCAATTGCAAGTATTAAACTCATTCTTGTCCCTCCAATCTTTTGACCATTAAATAAGCATCTTCATGATTATCTTGATAATAATTTTTACGTATTGCCTGATTTTCAAAGCCCAGACCTTTATATAAAGAAATAGCTTTATGATTGGAAACACGCACTTCTAAACTCATAACTTCACAACCTTGAGAAACTGCTAAGGCAAGCATCTCTTCCATTAATAGTCTCCCATAACCTTGCCCCTGATAATCAGGATCAATTCCTACTGTTGTAATCTGCGATTGTTCATACATAATCCAAACACCTACATACCCAACAATCTGCTCATCTACTTCTAAAACAAAATTATATGAAAATTGATTTTCTAAAATTTCGTACATGAAATCCGAAACATCCCAAGTTGATGTAAAAAGAATATGTTCTAACTCAACAATTCTCTCTAAATCATTTATATCCATTGCTCTTATAAGCATATTTGTTTTGCCTCAACATCTTTTAAATAGCAAGGAACTAACGCATCTACATTTTCAATAGGTTCAATTTTTTGTGATAACTCATAAAGATTCTGTCCTAAATTAACCTCAGCCAAAGGAAGTTTAACAACTTCACATTGTCCTACAACCTGATATCCTTCATAAGTTTTCATAAATTCATCAAAATCTTTAATCGCAAGCAACTGTTCTTCACCTAACGCCTGACCATTCTGATAAGCACAAACAAAAACTTTCTGACTTCGTGCATCAATGACTGATACACATGTCTTCAATCCCGCATAAGCTGCCAAAGAAGATATAACTTTTATATGAATTGATGAAACCACACTCAATGTTTTGGCTATTGTCATTGCAACTCTGACACCAGTATAAGATCCTGGTCCTTTTGTAATAATCATTTCATCAATATCTAATAATTGAAGTTGATGTTTCTTAAGCAAAGATGACAAATAAGGTATAGCATTTTCTGACTGTCTCTTTGACCCAAGTTCTTGAACCATTTCTAAACATTGTCCATCTCGATACAACGCCACCATTAAATACTGATTAGATGTATCCATAATCAAGCTTGTCATAACTTCAACTCCTCTACTATATTTTGATATTGAGCTCCATTTGCTTGAAAAGCAAAAGTTCGTGATTCATCATCATTTTTGGTAATTGTAATGTCTAGTCTTTCTTGTGGTAATATGTCTTGAATATAAATAGGCCATTCAACAACACATACCCCTTCATCTTCAAACATTTCTTCAAAACCTAATTCTTCATTTTGACCTTCTAAACGATAAGCATCGAAATGATATAACGGAAGATTCCCTTGATATATCTTAACAATTGTAAATGTTGGAGAATTAATAATCTTTTGAATTCCTAATCCTTTTCCAATCCCTTTTGTAAAGGTTGTCTTCCCAGCTCCCAAATCACCTTCTAAAGTCAATATTGCTCCTGGGAATAAATATGACGCTAATTTTTCACCAAAATCAATCATGTCTTGTTGATTTACAAATGTTAACATAGTCTTCCTCCTATCTATTGTGGACTTGTTCTTGATAAATATGATACCAATGTTCAGCAAACCCTGGTCTAAATGGTCCTGACATATTCATAGCCATCTGAATCAATACATCTAACTGTTCATTTAAGATACGATCTAATTGCTCACCATAATTCATTATTGCCTTATGCTGACGATATTCTTCTTCATCTAAGATTTTATATTTATAATCTGGAAAAACCTTTAAATCTAAATCATAATCTATGTACTTCAATGCTTCACCATCATATAGAGTTGGTGAGGCAATATTACAATAAAAATGAACCCCATTCTTACGAATCATGCATATAACATTATACCATCGATTCTTGGGAAAATAACAGATTGCTGGTTCCCTTGTATACCATTTTCTTCCATCAGACTCTGTTACCAATGTTCTATTATTAATAACAATAAAATGTTGATCCGTTTCTTCAAGAACAAACCCTTTATTCCAGCAACGATGTATACTTCCATCATGTTTATAACAATGAATCAATACATCTTTTCTTTCTAAGCGTTTATTCATAAACCTACCTCTTTCTACAACATTAATATTATACACAAAATAGAGCGAATTTGAAAGGCTTATTATCATCAAGAAAGAAAGTTAAAAAGAAAACTGAGCACTCTGTCCATTTTTACAAAATACTCAGTTTTTATTTTAGTTCAATTTTAAAACTTTATTTAATCTTGGATATATAACTATAAATAATACAAAACAAACAACAAGTGTTCCTAAATTATAAGGAATATTATACGTTAAATTTCCTTGAAGTGGTGTTTGAAAAGCAAACCAACCAGCCAATAAATGAGAAATTGTTTTTATAATCATAATAATGACCATTCCCCAAGGTATATCCATTCCTTTAAAATGCCACAATGGGAAAATCCCACAAAGACCAACTAAGGCCATCGGTAAAACATAATCAAAGAATAGAGATGCTATTCCATAATAAGTTGCTAATCCGAGAACAAATTGAGCACCCAAACAAACCAAAGCTGTAATGAGACCACGAATTGGTCCAAGTAAATATGATGCTAAAAATAAAGCAATTAATGAAAACGCAATATTTCCTCCATGAGGCATTTCCGTTATTTTTGTCATTGGTTCTAACACCAATTGAATGGCAACAAACATTGCCATATAAACCATGTATTTGATTTTTGTGTTCTGTGTATTCATTTTTCTTCCTCCCTTATTCATACATCGGGAGCCAACAAATAAAAAAGCTTTCTCACGAGCGTAAGAAAGCAAAAAAATCCTATTTGCACTCTCTACGCTGGCATTACCCAGTTCAGATGGTAAGGGATAAGGTTAACAACCTCTCTCAGCAAAATGCACCCCTGGCTCGACAATATTATAGCGCATTATATAAATAATTCAAGACTTTTTCTTCACCTATCCATATTCTAACAAGTCAGTTCCTACTCATTTACAAAACATTCTTTTTCTTTTCTTTCTTATATCTTGTTTTGTTATATTTTTCACGTATTTTTTCCTAGTTTTTTTTATATTTAATGCTATAATAAAGAGGAATTAAGGGAGGAAGATACAAATGTCAAAAGTTATTGCGGTGAACGCTGGTAGTTCATCATTAAAATTCCAATTATTCGAAATGGATAATGAAACAGTTATCACTTCAGGAGTTATTGAAAGAATTGGTATGGAAGATTCAATTTTCACAATTAAGTATAATGGTGAAAAAGATGTTCGTACTTTAGCAATTCCAACTCATAAAGAAGCTGTTCATTTATTATTAGATACATTAATTGAGAAACAAATCGTTTCTTCATTAGATGAAATCAAAGGTGTTGGTCACAGAGTTGTTCAAGGTGGTTCTTATTTCCAGGAATCTGCTATTATTGATGAAGATGTTATCAACAAAATTGATGAATTAAAATCTTTAGCACCTTTACATAACCCTGCTCACTTAACAGGATATTATGCATTCAAGGAAGCCATTCCAAGTGCTGGTGCAGTTGCAGTTTTTGATACAGCATTCCATCAAACATTACAACCAAAATGCTATATCTATCCAATTCCATATAAATTTTATACTGAAAACAAAGTTAGAAAATATGGTGCTCATGGAACATCTCATTTCTATGTTTCTCAAAGAGTTATTGACAAATTAGGTCAACCAGAGCATTCTAAAATCATTGTTGCACACTTAGGTGCTGGTGGTTCTTTAACAGCTGTTAAAGATGGAAAATCAATTAATACTTCAATGGGATTCACACCATTAGCTGGTATCATGATGGGAACTCGTAGTGGAGATCTTGACCCTTCTATTATTGATTATTTAATTGAACAAGTTGGTATGGATATGAAAGATGTTATTCATATGTTAAACAAAGAATCTGGACTTTTAGGTGTTTCAGGTGTTTCTAGTGACTTTAGAGATGTCTTAAATGCTGCGAATGAAGGTAATGAAAGAGCAAAACTTGCTATTGATATCTTCTTTAGAAGAGTTATTGCTTATATTGGTAGATACTTTATTGCTTTAGGTGGTTGTGATGCGATTGCATTTACAGCAGGTATTGGTGAAAACTCAGCTTATGCAAGAAAAGAAATTCTTTCATTAGTAAGTGAAGCTTTAGGTATTGTTGTTGATGATGATGCAAACGAAAATGGTGAAGGTGAACGTTTAATTTCTACACCTGAATCAAAAATCAAAGTTTATGTTATCCCTACAAATGAAGAATTGGTTATTGCAAGAGATACAAAACGTTTATTAAACTTATAATAAATAAGAGACTTAAAAAATATAAGTTATAAAAATAATTATAGAGACATAACAAACAAAGGTATTAATCTTTAGATGTTATGTCTCTTTTTGTTATTCATACATCAATATGTCCTTAAAAATCAATGAGTTGTTTGACTTGTATAATAGCAAGATTTAGCAAAACAAAGATATTTTAAATTGATATAATAGATAAAATGAATGGAATAGTTTATACCTATAAAATATTCTTAACACTATCTTATTCTATTAAAGGAGAAAAATATCATGAATACACAAAATAATCAACATAAACAAACGATACCATTTCCAGATGAAATTATTCACTTAGAAACTATTAATAAAAAATTAGATTTATCCATAGCCGAAACAAATTCAAGAGTTGAAAGAGTCAATTATGAATATATAAATTCAAAAAAGTATATGACAGATTATCGTGGGGAACTTGATCCACACGAAATGTTTCAAAATGAATTAGCCCTTAAACAAATTGATAGAACAGGAGCATTTGCTGTTGAAGTATGGGATAAACTCATGAAAATAAAAGAATCTCCCTACTTTGCTCGAATTGACTTTCAAGAAAAGGATGAACAATTAATCGAAAAAATCTACATAGGTCGCTTTTCTTTTCTTCATGAAAATGAACTTTTGATCTATGATTGGCGTTCCCCAATTGCTAGTATGTTCTATGATTATGAAACTGGACCTGCAAAGTATGATGCTCCTATAGGCCAAATTGAAGGCGCCTTAACACTTAAGCGACAGTTTAAGATAAAGAATGGTATTTTAGAATACGCATTAGAAAGTTCTATAAACATCCAAGATGATGTTTTACAACGTGTTCTATCTGATACTTCAAGTGAGAAAATGAAATCAATTATTTCTACAATTCAAAAAAAACAAAACCAAATTATTCGAAATGAAAAAAACAACACAATTATTATACAAGGTGTCGCTGGATCAGGAAAAACATCAATCGCACTCCATCGTATCGCTTTTTTGCTATATCGCTTTAAAAATAAACTATCAGCAAGAAATATAACAATAATATCACCTAATAAAGTCTTTGGTGATTATATTTCTACTGTTCTTCCAGAATTAGGGGAGGAACCAATATATGAATTAAGCTTTGAAAATATTGCCCAAATACAACTAGAAGATATTATCCAATTTGAATCTGATAAAGATCCATTAGAAACCAAAGATATACATTGGGCAAAAAGAACACGTTTTAAATCAACATTATATTTTGTCAAACAAATGAATGTATATTTATCTGAAATTTCTAAGACTCTCTTTGTTCCAAAGGATTATATATATGATGAATTAATAGCTCCAGCTGATTTTATAAAAGAACGCTTTTTCGCTTATCAATCTTACCCAATAAAAAAACGATTACAATTAATTGCTGATGATATTTATCATCGTTTCACATCACGCAATACGATGGGATATAAAGTTCCGCGGCCTCGAACAATTCTGAGTGGCTTAAACAAAATGTTAAAAATGAAAAGCACTATTGCTCTCTATAAAGAATTTTACAAATGGTTAGATTTATCTGAGATGTTTGTATTACCTGCAAAAAAAACTTTAGAATGGTCAGATGTATATCCCTTTCTCTATCTTCATGCAGCATTTGAAGGATTACAAGAGAGTCAACTTATCAAACATTTGGTAATTGATGAAATGCAAGATTATACCCCTATCCAATTTGCTGTTATCAATCAATTATTCCCATGTCAAAAAACTATTTTAGGTGACTTTAAGCAATTGATAAATCCTAATCATCTCAATACTATTGAAGACATACAAACATTATATAATGATGCAATCTATGTAGAACTCACAAAGAGTTATCGCTCTACCTATGAAATTATTACTTTTGCAAATAAAATTCAAAATATTGATCAGTTAGAACCAGTCGAACGACATGGTGAAACTCCACAACTTATATTCTGTAAGAATAAGCAAGATGAAATGCTGAAGTTAAAAAAGAAACTAAAATTATTTCAAGCCAGTTATCGTGCATCTCTTGGAATCATTGTGAGAACAAATAGTGAAGCAAAATCTCTATACTCACAACTCTTACCAGATTATAATATCAATTTAATCTCTCCAGAAAGTACAAGATTTGAAATTGGAATTTCTATTACATCAATTCAAATGTCAAAAGGATTAGAATTTGATGAAGTTATTATTTTAAATGTTAATCATGATAACTATAAGACTGAATATGATAGAAGTCTTCTTTATATTGCTGTCACAAGATGCATGCATCAATTAACAATAATGTATGTAGAAAAACCATCTCATTTCCTCCCATAAATCTTCACTTTATAAGAATAATCATTTTTCTTAATCTTCTTTTTTAAATAATATGAATAGAATAGCACATGCTCCTATCCCCATTATAAGATAAGAGAAAATTATTGTTTGATCTTCTGTTGGAATATCTTTTTGAGGTATATTGACCTTTGGTTCATCTCCTAACGTAATAACTGGAGCCTTTACATTCATAAAAGTAATTGATTGTATTTCTCGACTTTCTGGAATAATAAATTCTGTATCAGCAGCAAGAATATAGCCGAATGGTGCTTCTACTTCGTGAAGAATATAAGTTCTTCCTACAATAAGTCCTTGTACCAAATGTCCTTCCTTTTCACTCACCCACTCATCTATAACTTTATGAGATTCTTTATCTATTACCTGAAGTTTTGCTCCAATGATATTTTCAAGCGTTTCACTATCAACCTTATTTATTTGTGTTTTTGTCACTTGATTTAAAAAATCATATGTAAATATAAGCGTATCTTGTTTCTCAGTAGTATACTTACCATCAACATAATAATGAACATTTTTTAAAAGGTATCCATCTGGCTGTTTCGTTTCTTTAACAACATATAAAGAATTAGTATCACCTACTAATTCATCATTGAGCTCTGACAGTGGCATAATTGCATATTCAGGAGTTAAATCTAATGGTAAATCTGATTGAAAAGAAACCTTTCCATCTTGACGAGAAACAATAGTCTCTAAGAGTGTTCCTGCTTCAACAATAACATCTCCATCATAATTATAAATATCTCTATTGGCAAATAATGATATCTCAGCCCCACTTAAATACTTCTTTGTTTCTTCATCCTTCTTGCTAACCTCCACAACAATCTTTTGTCGCTCATTAGTAATGCCTATATCTTCGTACACAATATCAACACTCTGTCCTTTATATGACAAAGAAAAAGTCTTGACTTCTGAGTTCAAGACATACCCATATGGTGCTTCTAATTCTTTACATTCATAATCTCCCAAAGGAAGTTCATGAGATGTTATTTTTCCTCCTTCTGTTGTTTCTAATGTTTCAATAAGTTCACCTTGCTTATACAGAACTATCCCATCGTGACTTGGATCAAGGATATCACTTTTAGCATAAATCCCAAACTTTGCGTGAGCTAATCCTCTTTCCTCATAAATAAATTTCCCATCTTTATAATCTGTTAAAACTTCACCTTTTTTCTCAATAGTTACCTTGCCCTTTACAGATTGGTCAACCAATTGAACAACTGTAATAGGTGTAACTTGGTCACTGGATATCTCATAATGATCCATAGTGATTTCAAAAGGAATAGGTTCTTTTGTAAGAACGTACCCATCAGGTGCCTCAATTTCCTCTAATTGATAATGTCCTATTTTCAATTTCGTATTCAATGTTATCGTCCCATCATCATGTGTTGTCCATTGATTAACAATAATTTGTGGAAACAACGACCAATCAATATAAGATACATATTCATTTGTATCCACATTTTTAACTTTGAAAGTTGCTCCTTTCAAAAGAACTGTTTTACCTGTTTCCTTATCTTTCTTCACAACTTTTAACAATGATTCAAAAGGAACGTTATTTACAGTTACTTTTTTAATTTGATATCCTATCTCATATAGCGAGGCATCTTTTTCAATTGTTATTAGAAAATCACTTGCTCCATAATATCCCTCAGGAGTTTTGGTTTCTTTAACACGATAAGTTCCATATGGTAATAAAGAAGTTGTTAGATATCCATTTGTATCTGTTGTTCCAACAAAATACTTATGAGCCTTATCAAATCCAACTTTCTCATATTCACTATTTAAAACAAAAGTGAACTCAGCGCCTGCAAGTCCTGGCACGGTACCTGCTTCACCATCTTTGATTCCTTCTTTAAAAATTTGTATCCGTTGACTTGCTATTGTATTACTCGTTTTTGTTTTCACAGTAACATGTGACGTTGTTTGGTTCTGGTAATGAAGAGAAACATATATAATATCAGGATTTAATATCATTGAAGGATTTGTCTGTAATTCTTTAATATAATAATTTCCCATTGGTAAATCTGTCCATTCTATATGCCCATTCTCATCTGTTATTTTCTTTGAAACAAGTTCATCTTGACTATAAAAAACTTTTGTTCCAGAGACATTTGTAATCTTTTCTCGAGCATATAATCCAAATTCTACTTGAGATAAAAAAGCATCACCAAGTTGGTGATCTGTAATAGTACTCTCTATTTCTTTTTCTAAATGAATACTTCCTAAGGGTTCTTTATCTTCAATGGTCGTTGAACTTGTAATGACAGGAGTTGTTTGATTGTCATACCTCAATGAAACTTGATAACGCTCTGTATTTAATAAATATCCAGTTGGAGCTTGCGTCTCATAAACAATATAATTTCCTAAAGGAAGATTCTTTGTTACTGCTGTTCCTTGTTTATCAGTCGTTAAAGTATCAACAACATCTCCATTATTATATAAAACTTTACCAGCAGCTGATATTATCTCCCCATCCGCCACAACATTAAATTTAGCACCAATAATTCTATCTTTATTCTCACTTTCCTTTACTACAGTTATTTTCCCTGTGGGTTCTTTATTACTTACCGTTTGACTTGCACTATCCCCAGCATTCAATGTTATTGTATAAATCGTATCATCTACTAAAAATCCTTGTGGTGCTGTTTTCTCTTGTAAATAATATATGCCTGTTGTTAAGTTATCCACCTTGATTTTACCATTCGTTACAGTTACCTCCTTATCATAATCTCCATTATTCCATAACCTAAAAACTGCTCCATTAATTAGATTTCCATAAACATCAGTCTTGGTTAACTCTAAACTTGCTAATTGTAGCCAGTCCACAGTAAGAGAAGTTGTTTTAGATGGATCTTCAACATATTCACCATATCCTGTAGATTGATAACTACCTCCTGCTTTTGCTAATATCGGACTAAAGTTATAACTTTTTGTTTGTTCTCCAGTATTCCATTTATCTAATTCCACATTCAAAGGAGCTTCAAAATGAAATTTTGTTTTACCTTTAATTGTTAAACTTCCACCTGTTTGTCTGTTTCCATTTCCTTCATTAACATAAGTTACTTCATCTGGTAAATTTATAGTTATACCAAAAATATCGCTACCACTTTTCAAAGTAATAGATTCCGTTTTTTGAATATTTCCATCTCTGAATGCAAGGACATTAGATTTAGAAAATTCTAATTCAAACGATGGAACCTTATTTTTTTCTATAAATTCCATAAAATTCTTAATAGTTTTGAATGAAGAATTATCTCCATAGTAGTAATAACTCAAAGCAAGTGATGTGACTACTATACCATGTGCTCTATTTTCAAAACCACTCCATTGTTCTGGACCACCCCATCCATAATACAATACCTTCCTAATATCAGCATTATCATAAATGGAAACTGTAATCTTTGTACCTGTTGGTGGTGTGCTTTTTGGGTGTTCCATACAAAATGCTTGTTTTCCATTAATAGTAAAATCTCCTACAATATTACTACCATATGTTATTTTTCCATTATATTCGATTTTATCTTGTTTTGGATAATCATTGCTATTAGAAATATTATTTGCAGATACATTTCCAATTGAGACTAACGAAAATGATACTATTATTATGATTGATAGTATCATTTTAAATAATTTGCTTAACTTGTTCAATATTCATTTCTCCTTTTCATTAAAAAAAGAGTATCAATATACTCTTCAATATTTTATCAATTCTATTCCCATTCATCAGGCCACTCAAAGCTCCCACCCCATCCATAATTATTACCGTTATTAAATTCTTGATAACTATCTGAATCAGGTGTTACGATAATAGAATTTTTTTTGTCAGGTTGTGATTCATCTATTTTCGAACTCGATGAACTACTTGAATTTGATTTACTCTTATTCTTACTAGATGAACCTTTACTTGAATTATTTGATTGAGAAGACTGAGAAGAAGATCCAGGATCTTTTTTCTTTTCTTCAACTACAATCTTAATATCTTTCCTCGTTTCATTTCCACTTTCATCCTTAGCAATTACATTAGCTGTGTAAATTCCACTTTTGCTATAATTCACTTTACTATCATCAATAGAAAGAGTGACTTTAGACAAATCAGTGACTTTTAATTGAGTTATATCTAACTTACCATTAAGGTTTACTTTATAACTTTCTTTTAAATCCTTAAACTCTGGTGCTGTTGTATCTACAATTTCTACTGTAGTTTCAACAGTTTTTTGATTACGTGTAAAAGATACCTTATATTGACCTATAGACAAATAAGTTTTTCCTTCTTCATTTTGGCCATCAACAGTCATTTTGACATCTTTTAAAAAGTTATCTTTATTATCTAAATAATCACTTACTTTTGTAGAAATAGATTGTCCATATTCTACAACAAACTTTTCTTTCTTTAATATCATCTTTTCTTGAGAACATCCTAATAAAATACTACTCAATAAAATAATCATGATTTTTGAGCGATGTCTTTTCAATACATTTTTCATAATATCCCACCCTTTAGATCAATATCATTTTATCATATTCTATTCATGTCTCAAACAAAAGTCACAACTCATATTAAAATAGTTGGGGAACGATTCTTGATTAGCATTATTTTTGTCTCCTTTCTCTGATAAGAAAAGGAACAAGATTTCTCTTGTTCCCTTAACAAATAAAACTCATTACATAACTTGTTAACATTGCTGCTATAGCAACAAATACCAACCCTTTTTCCTTATAAGCAAAATACATCGCAACAAAACACCCTCCAATTGCACTATATATATTTGCTGTTGCATAAATAATACTTGGAAACGTTAAAGCGGATAAAACTGCATAAGGCACATAATATAACAATGATTTTAAAAATGGTGATGTTATTTCTTTCCTAAAGAGTGTTAATGGTAACATTCTTGGCAAATATGTAAAGATAGCCATAATTGCAACACTTATAAATATGTATTCACTCATACACTATCCTCCTCAAGAGGATAACGCCATGCACCATAAATTGCACCACTTAATGTTGCAATAATCAATTTAAAACCACTCGATAAATGATCAAACATCTGACCATAAAAGAAAATAACAGACATAACAGCACTTATAAAAACAACTTCTAATATTTTGCGTGACTTCGTTGCTGGTGGAACAATAATAGCTAAAAACATTCCATACAAAGCAATTCCCATTGCATTTTGTAATGCAACTGGTAAAAAATTCATTAATACCTCACCAGCAAATGCTCCACATGTCCATCCAATAATAGGCAATAAAATAAATCCAGACATAAAACGAAAAGTTAAATTTCCATGCTGTAAAGAAGCTAAACTAAAAGTTTCATCAGTAATACCAAACGAAATAATCATTCTTTGCAAAGTACTCATTTTCTGATCGATTTTTTGACTCAAAGATAATGACATTAAGAAATATCTAGCATTAATCATTAACAATGTTAACGCCATCTCAATATAAGATGCATTTGTCAGCATTAAAGAAACACCTGCAAATTGTCCAGATGATGTTAAATTGGTCATCGAAATCAATGTTGCTAAACCTAGTGGCAAGCCACTTGAAACAACCAGTACACCAAATGAAAAAGAAACTGGAAAATAGCCCAATGCTATTGGTATCCCCTTTTTACATCCACATAAAAACTCTTCCATCTATAATTCCCCCACATATATGACCTAATCATACATGAAAGAGAATTACTTATCAAATAGATTTTTTTCTACAAACTCTAAAATTTCTTGTTGATCAGTTAAAACATGATAAAATGGTTTTCTTAAATCTAACCTTTGAATATCTATGGAACGAATATCACTTAATTGAATACGGCAATACGTTATATGTTTGTCTGTTTTTATTGTAATATCCTTCTCAAATGAAGGATTAGCTGGTGTTGAATCCTCTTTAATAGATGTACAGGGAAGAACTAACATCTTATATCCCATATCCTTTAAAACATAGCACCAATGTCCATCCATTAATTCTTTAGGAAACCCTCGTCCAATATTGAAATATGCCAGTTCATGGATATGTGGTCTTTTATGAACATGATAATAAGTTTGATCACAATCTCCATCTTTTACAAGATGACAATAGAAATATTCTAATTGATTGGTTTGATGCAATAAAGCATAGCTATACTTTTCTACATCATAGACACCAGATTCTTTTAGTTTCTTGAGTGATTTATTCATTTCCATTAAATTTGTTTCTATACTCATAATAACCCTCCTACTTATATATTCAAAATTTTTTCTCATTTTTCTTCTTTTTAAACAAACTTTTTTAAAAAATTTTTAAAATCTATGTAAAACGTAGGAAATCTGACTTATTTTCGATAGAAAATATCACAATTATTCCTAATATCACATAAAATAGTCATATAGTGTCATATTGTTTTCACAATTTGAAAACTATAAAAAAAAGATTCATGTATAATGAATTACGTTATTGAAGAAGGATGAAAGAAAATAGCGCCAGGACTCTTAGGAGTTGACGAGGACCAGATTTATCGAAAGATTCGGCGGATGATCTGGAGGTATGATGCTACCTAAACGATGAGCAAAAATAATGAGTAATCATTAAACAAATATCATCAAGCATAACTTCATTCAATAATAAAAAAATCTAATGGAGGTATGTTTTTATGTGTGGAATTACAGCGTATTGCGGTAATGGTTTTGCTTTACCCTTTTTAATGCAAGGATTGTCTAAACTTGAGTATCGAGGATATGATAGTGCTGGCATAACAATTCTTGAAAATGAAGGTTTAAAAACGATTAAATGTAAGGGACGATTAAAAAATCTTGAAGATAAGCTTCAAGATTATCACTTGGAAGGACATGTTGGAATTGGTCATACAAGATGGGCAACTCATGGAATTCCTTCAAATTTAAATTCTCATCCTCATACAAATGATGATGAAACAATTTCTTTAGTTCATAATGGTATTATTGAAAACTATCGTGAATTAAAAGAAGAACTAATCAAAAAAGGATATCAGTTTCAATCAGAAACTGATAGTGAAGTTGTTGTTCATTTATTAGATGAATACTTTGAGGGAAATCTTTTTGAAGCCACAAAGAAAGTTTTAAAAAGGATTGATGGTAGTTATGCCTTATGTATTGTTTCAACATTAGAACCTGATAAAATCATTGTAGCCAAAAAAGATAGTCCATTAATTATTGGAAAAGCAGATGGAGCCTATGTAGCTGCAAGTGATATTCCAGCTTTATTGGAATATACAAAAGATGTTTATTTCTTAAATGATTATGAAATGGCTATTTTAGAAAATGAACATATCGAATTTTATAATCATGATGGAAATCCCATAACAAAAGAATTAGTCACAATTCCTTATGATTTAGAAGCTGCTCAAAAAGATGGTTATGATACTTTTATGTTAAAAGAAATCTATGAACAAC
This sequence comes from Coprobacillus sp., assembly GCF_984815275.1. Lineage (NCBI taxonomy): Bacteria > Bacillati > Bacillota > Erysipelotrichia > Erysipelotrichales > Coprobacillaceae > Coprobacillus > Coprobacillus sp. Next base: position 1,147 of record NZ_CFJNYH010000037.1, on the reverse strand, counting down.
CACATGTGATTCAAGAAACATTAAGAGGGCGTATTGTTAAAGATAAAATTGTTCTTGATGAACTACAGGAGATTGATTTCATTAACTATAATAAAGTTTACTTTGTGGCTTGCGGAACAGCTTATCATGCAACGCTATGTGGTTCTCAAGTTTTAGAAAGAACCACAAAACTCCCTGTCATTGTTATGGTAGCAAGTGAATTTAGATATAATGATCCACTTATTGATGAGCATACTTTAGCTATTTTTGTATCACAATCTGGGGAGACCGCCGATACTTTAGCTGCACTTCGTTTAGCCAAAGAAAAAGGCGCAACAACAATTGCGATAGCTAATGTCTTAGGAAGTACAATTTCTAGAGATGCTGACTATGTTTTATATACATGTGCTGGTCCAGAAATTGCTGTTGCTTCTACGAAGGCTTATACAACTCAATTGGTTTTACTCATGTTACTCGCTTATTATATAGCTCAAGTTCTTGGAAAAGATATTGATCATGAATTAATTGATCAATTAAATACAATCCCTCAATATGTTGAGAACATTTTAAATGATCATGCTATCTTTGAAAACTATGCAAAAATGTTAGAAAATCTTCATGATGCTTATTTCATTGGAAGAAGTTTAGATTATGCAAGTGTTTTAGAAGGTGCATTAAAACTCAAAGAAGTCTCTTATGTCCATGCTGATGCTTATATTGCTGGAGAATTAAAACATGGTCCAATTGCTTTAATTGAAGAAGGTTCCGTTGTAATCGCAGTCGCAACACAACCACATATTGCAGCAAAAACAATAAGTAATATTCAAGAAACAATTGCCAGAGGAGCAAAAGTTATCCTCTTGACAACACATCGTGAAGAGATTAAAAATGTTGAAAACACTTATTATTTACCAAATGTTTCTCCAACATTGCAGTCTATTTTGGTTGCTATACCTTTACAATTAATGGCTTATTATACAGCTTGTATAAAAGGTTGTGATGTGGATAAACCACGTAATTTAGCTAAATCTGTAACTGTAGAATAATATTGAAAACTCCATCTATGGAGTTTTTTATGTATAAAAAAAGAGAACGCATAACATTCTCTTCATATCTTATAAATCACAAATGCCTGTTCCTTCTCCATACATTGCATACCAGTCACTAT
>NZ_CFJNYH010000036.1:0-30392 GCF_984815275.1 Coprobacillus sp. | reverse complement strand
TTTTAGCAAATGAAATTACTGAAATTGTGAAAATACTGAAATCTAAAAAATTACCAGAAGTTTTAATTTGTGCGAATGATTCAAATGCTTTTGCAGTGATTTCTGCATTAAAAGATATGGGATTGAAAATTCCTGAAGATATTGGAGTGACGGGATTTGATGATACACCCCTTTGTGAAAAAGCAAATCCACAAATCACAACTGTGCAAGTACAAAAAGAATTAATGGGGCAAGTGGCTGTCTCTAACTTGATGGATCGAATTCATCGTAAGGAGAATACTCCGATGACACAACTATTAAGTGTAAAGATTGTCGAAAGAGCATCTTTAAAGTTGTAATGACTTTAAAAATGTTCTTTTTTAATGCAATTCAAGTAATTGTGAATTGAAATTCAAGTAAAAGTAAATAAAAATAGGATTATAAAGTAAGCGCTTTATAATTGGAGGGAAGGGAAATGACAAAAAAATTAAGTAAAATCATTTTAGCGATGACATTATTTTTAAGTCTTATTTTTGGACAAGGGAATACTGTCCAAGCGGCTAGTCAAACTGTTTTAACTGGTCAGGAAGCCATCGCAACAATCAAGACAAGACTTAAAGATTATTTTTTAGAACTTGATACAATTGATGATGGCTCAAAAGTAGAAACATGCTATGTAAGTAAAGCAGAAGATTATTTAAAGCTTATTCAAGAAGATGGCAGTTTTGCAGATGTTGATTATGATGCGCATAACAATGCAGCCAATGGAGCAGCATGGTCGCCTTATCTTGCATTAGATAGATTACAGGCAATTGCGATTGCTTATCATAAAGAAGGAAATTCTTTATATCATAGTGATGCTGCTAAAAATGGTCTTGATAAAGCTATCAAAAATTGGGTAACACATGGAAAGAGAAATGGTAAACCTGATGGACCATATTCTTCAAACTGGTGGGAAAATGAAGTTGGTGTTCAACTCCGTTTCTCAAGAATTGGTTTGTTTATGGAAGATATTATGAGTGATGAAGCGTTTAATATTATTTTAACAAAGTTAGTTGAAAAAACACCTGTTAAATACGGAACAGGTCAAAATAATTTATGGTTTGATCAAAATCATGTTTATCATGCTTTATTGACAAAGAATGAAACACGTTTAAAAGAAATGGTTGATGATTACTTAAATTATTGTTTATCTACACAATTAGATGATAAGACTGCTGAAGCAGTACAGATTGACAATAGTTTCTATATGCATGGAAAACAGTTTTATTCTAATGGATATGGAATGTCAATGTTTAGAGATATGAGTTTTTGGATTTATATATTGCGTGAAACACAATTCTCAATTGGACAGGAAGTTGTTACAAGAATGGGCAATTATATGCTTAATGGAACAAGCTGGACAATTAGAGGTGATATTATTGAATTGTATTTAGGATATCGTCCATATAAGTTTGATGTTGGTTATCAAAATTATGCTGAAGAATATATTGAACCTTTAAAAAGAATGATTACTGCTGATCCAAGTAGAGCAAATGAATATCAGAAGGTTTTGAATAACATTCAAAATCCAACTGAATCTAATGGTAAAAATGGTAATTATTATATGTGGCGTTCTGGATATGGAGCACATATGAAAGATGGCTATGGAGTCAATATTAAAATGGATTCTAAGAGTGTCATTGGTGGAGAATGGCGTGGTAGCTGGTCAGGACAACCTGATGGTGGAAATCTCATTTACTGGAGTTCTTCAGCATCATCAACAGTAACAGTAGATGGTGATGAATATACATCAGTTTATCCAACTTTTGATTGGGCACATACACCAGGAACTACAACTCCAAATAGAATACCACCTGATTATACCAATTCAGGAAGATTAACAAATGGATCAACACATATGATTGGTGCTTCTAATGGTCAATACGGAAGTATATCTTATGTGATGAATAAAAAAGAAACTCAGGCAACAAAAAGTTATTTCTTCTTTGATGATGAGTTTGTAGCATTGGGAGCTGGAATTAATTCTAAAGAATCAACAGCGATTCATACAACATTGAACCAAAGTAAAGCTAATCAAGTCACAGTGGATGGACAAACAGTTCCAACTGGTACAAAAGCAGGAAGTTATACAGGAAAATGGATTCATAATGATAAGATTGGATATATTTTCCCTAAAGAAACAGCATTTAAAGTAAGCAATAGACTTCAAAAAGATAATCCATCTTTATGGAAGGAAGCAGAAAAGGAAGCAACTCCAGAAACATTTACAGCATGGGTAGACCATGGTGTAAAACCAGTTGATGAAAGTTATGAATATATTGTTTTACCTAATAAAACAACTGGAGAAGTTGATACTTATTCAAAGAATATCCCTATTGATATTTTGGCAAATACGAAGGATATTCAAGCAGTTCGTCATAAAGATCTTAATATTACACAAATTAATTTCTATAAGGCTGGATCTTTAGAGTATAAAGATGGTTATACAGTCAGTGTAGATAAAGCTTGTAACATTATTATTGACGAATCTAATGGAACAAGAAAAATAACAGTTGCAGTTAATGATACTGAAGATAGTAAAGTAGTTAATGTTGATTTTTTTTATGAAGGTCAAGAAACAACAACGAAGTTTGTTTCAAAAGGTTTACCATATGCAGGACAACCAATCACATTAACTGAAGGTCAGGATGATCGTTATTTAGCGAGCAGTTCAACAACTGGACATCCAGTTAAAAATGTTATAGATGGTAATGAATCAACATATTGGGAAAGTCAAGGAAGTAGTGATGAATGGATTTCTATATTCGCTGGATCAGGTAAATATATCAATAGTATTGATGTTGTATGGGGTGATAATTATGCAACTCAGTATGATGTTTATGGTTCAAGTGATGGTATAAATTATAAAAAAATTAAATCTATAACAGATGGTCAGGGAAATACAGAAAATATAACTATTGGTGGTCTTTATAAATATATAAAGGTTGCTATGAAGAATAGTCATGGAAGTCATTATCAAGTTAAGGAAGTGAAATTCCACGATTCTCAATTACTTTCACTTAATAAAACTGTTGAGGTAAGTTCTACTTCTACCAATGATCCAGGAAATGTAAAGGAAAATGCAGTCGATGGAAATACCAATACGAGATGGTCTTCACTGAGAAAGGAATCTGGATTTGATAAGCAAGAGGAATGGATTAGTGTAGATTTGGGTAGAAAAGCGCGTATTGATGCGATAGAAGTATTATGGGAAAGTGCATGTTCTAATGATTTTACAATTGAAGTTTCTAATGATAATGAAACATGGACAACTGTTCAACAAAATTTAAAACCTGATTCATCATTAAACAATCAAATTGTTTTAGATAAGTCTGTAGAAGGCAGATATGTACGTATTCATTCATATGCTTCTGCATCGAAATATGGAATTAGTATTTTTGAACTAAGTATTTATGGTCAAAATTTGAGTCGAAATATTGCTTTGAATAAAACAGCGGATAGTAGTTCGGATTATAAATCTGACACGGTGGTTGCAAAAGCAGTAGATGGTAATACACAATCGAAATGGTCATCAGGAAGAAAAGACCCTGGGTATGAGACTCAAGAAGAATGGATGAGTGTTGACTTAGGACAAATTTCATATATTGATGGTGTGAAAATTGATTGGGAAAGTGGATGTTCAGAGAATTATAGTATTGAAGTTTCTAATGATAATGAAAATTGGACAACTGTTAAAGAAAGATTGAAATCAAATACTGTCGCAGCAAGTGATAAACATTTTATTGATAATGTTATGTTTGATGAGACTTTAGAAGCAAGATATATTAAAATTCATTCCTATTTTTCTAGAACTAAATATGGTATTAATATTTGGGAATTAGATGTTTTAGGTGAAGTAAAAGATATACAAGAGCCAGATGTTGAAGAAGAAATTAATATTGCATTGAATAAAACTTCAAAGGCAAGTTCAGAATATTTGGATACTAAAGATGGTAATAAGGTTTATTATTCATCATTAGCATTTGATGGAAATTATGATAAAGTTGGTTCTAAACAATCAAGATGGGCATCTAATAGAAAGACAAATGATGAATGGATTTATGTTGATCTTACAGACACATATAATATTTCAAAGATTGTCTTAGATTGGGAAGAAGCTTGTGGAAAAGACTATGATTTACAAGTTTCATTAGATGGTGAAACATGGACCACTATTACCAAGGTGAGAGATAATAGTGCTCCTAAAGGTTCAAAACATAACGTGAGAGAATATCTTTATGAAGAAGATATTTATGCAAGATATGTCAGAATGCAAGGGATTGCTCCAGCAGGAGAGTATGGTTATTCACTATGGGAGTTTGAGGTATATGGTGATTTAGTAAAACTTGAAGATGTTAATATTGCTTTAAATAAGCCATCAACAGCCAGTAGTGAACGTAAGAATCCAGTCACAGGATTTGTATTAGAATCAAAATATGCATTTGATGGAAGTACTGAAAATAGAGGAGATAATTTCCAATCAAGATGGGTTTCAACAACAAGAAAAGATAACCCAGGTGTCAATGTTGATTCACAATATATTCAAGTTGATTTAGAGGATGTCTATAATATTTCTAAAGTTGTGCTCAATTGGGAAGGTGCCTGTGGAAAAGAATATAAGATTCAGGTTTCTGATGATGGTCAAACATGGACAGATATCAGTCATGTCACTGATGGAAAAGCTGGTATCAAGGAATTCACATATGAGAATTCAGCAGTTGGGCGCTATGTGAGAATGCTAGGTATTGTGCCAGTTGGTCAGTATGGATACTCACTTTGGGAATTTGAGGTTTATGGTCTCACACTTAAGTCAGAACTCAAAGAATATTATGATGAAAATAAAGATATTGATGTCTCTAAATATACACCAAAGAGTATATCTGCATATCGTGATGCCTTAGACCATGTGGTTGAAGTCTATAAGAATAAAGATGCAACATCTTCACAGATTATAGATGCTAAACAACAATTGAAAGATGCAATTGATGGATTAACATTAAAGGCAGATAAGAAAGCACTTGAAAATATTATTAAGAAAGCTAATGATATATCTACTGATGTCTATACAGAAAAGACAGTCAAAGTCTTGAATGAAGCGTTAAAAGATGCAAAGAATGTTTATGCTGATGAAAATGCAACACAAAAACAAGTGACAACAGCAGTTTCAGGTTTACAGAAGGCTATTGATGGATTGGTGAAGAAAGCCAATAAAGATGCATTGATCAAGGAAATCAAGAAAGCCGAAGCGATAGATAAGAATCAGTATACAAAAGAAACAGTCAAAGAGCTTGAAGCCGCATTAAAGAAGGCTAATGACATCAATAAAAATGTCAATGTTTCACAGAGTGAAGTTGATAAAGCTGTGAAATCATTACAGGCAGCAATCAAGGGATTAGAGAAGAAAGATGATCCAGTAATCAATGTACCAGATGAAGATAAAGTTATCACAGTCCATAACAACAATAAGGATGTCACAGTAAAAGGACAGTTACCAAGAGATATTCAATTGATAGCTGAAGTGTTAGATGACAAGCAAATTGAAGAATTGATGAAAAAGATTGAGAAGCAAAACTCAGAATTCTTACAAACTGCTCAAATAGAAAGACTCTATGACATGAAATTCCTGTTAAATGAGGAAGTCTATAGATTTCAAAAAGAAGTTGAGGTATCATTGACAATTGATGAAAGCTTGAAAGATAAGCAACTTGGAATCATCTATATAGATGAACAAGGTAACATCACAAAGATACCATCAAGAGTAGAAGGAAATAGAATTATCTTTACAGCTGAACATTTCTCAACATATGGAATTGTATCATATGGAGAAGAAAAGAAACCAGAAACAGGAGATACAACATCAGCAGGAATTTATGTAGCTATAATGATAGGAATGTTAGGGTTAGGATATGTCCTATTAAAAAAGAAAAAAGAGAATGATATTTAATATGAAAAGAAGATTTATTATTATCAGTGGATAATGATAAAATCTTCTTTTCTTATATTTTTTTGTTTTTGATAATGTTATAATACATGGCAAAGGAGAAAAAGATGATAAATGATATTTTAAAATATAACCAAATGTTTGTGAAAAACAAACTATACGAGCCTTATGAAACAACGAAATATCCAGATAAAAAATTAGCTATTGTGACATGTATGGATACACGTTTACTTGAACTGTTACCTGCTGCTCTTGGTATTAAAAATGGCGATGCAAAAATTATAAAGAATGCAGGTGGTGTTATTTCACATCCTTTTGGAAGTGCAGTGAGAAGTTTATTGATTGCTATTTATGAATTAGGTGTAGAAGATATTTTAGTGATTGGACATACGGATTGTGGAGTTCAACATATGGATAGTCAGCAGATGTTAGTAAAAATGCAAGAAAGAGGTGTATCTTCAGAGATTATCGAGACTATGAAATATTGTGGGATTGACTTTGAACAATGGTTATCAGGCTTTCTCAATGTGAGTGAATCTGTTTGGCAAAGTGTACAATTATTACAGGAACATCCATTAATTCCATGTGATGTGAATATTTATGGATATGTTATGGATTCTGTGACAGGTGAATTAAAAAGTATAAATATTGAAAATGGTTAGTTTCTATAACCATTTTTTTAGTGCAATAATTTCCACTAGGTAGAAGAAGTTTCGACTATTCATATGAAAGCGAATACATAGTATGATATGAATGTACAAGAAAAGAGATCTCATCAAAGAAAGAGAAGGAGGAAAGAATATGAATAAAATATTAAATTTTGTTGAAGAAAAACTAGCACCACCATTAAATAAAATGGCGAATCAGCATCATTTGAATGCTGTTAAAAATGGGATGATGGTCACTGTACCATTAACAATTATTGGAAGTCTGTTTTTGCTTGTTCCCAATATTCCAATAGATTTTATTAAATCATTTTTTGAACCTTATGCTGCTATGATTACAACTGTTAATAGTGTAACGATTGGGATTGTTGGTTTAGTAGGAGCAGCAAGTGTTGCATACTATTTTGCAGAAGGATATACAGATATAAAAATTGATGCTTTAATTACTGCCATTATTTCTGTTGCTGCTTTTCTTTTAATTACTGTGAATGAAGAGTTTGGCATCAATACAGAACTATTTGGAACAAAAGGTTTATTTACAGCCATTATTGTGGCTTTGCTAACAGGAACAATTATGCATTTTTTCCAAAAGAGAAATCTGGTTATTCATTTCCCTGATACAGTTCCTCCATTAGTATCAAAATCATTTATGTCTTTAATTCCAGCTTTAGCTGTTTTGACATTGGTGTGGATTGTGAGAGTTATATTAGGTCTAGATGTTAACCAAATCCTAATGAATTGTTTTTCACTATTTGTCTTCGCATTGAATACATTACCTGGATTCTTAGTTTTTATGTTTATTCGTTCTATGTTATGGAGTGTGGGAATCCATGGTGGGGCAGTTCTTGCTGTTGCAGATCCATTCTTCTTAACAATGTTTGGAGCAAATGCTGCGGCTTATGCTGCTGGAACATTGCCTCCATATATTACAGCTAGTGGATTTACTATGTTTGTTTTCCTGGGTGGAGGAGGAGCCACATTACCACTTGTCATGATGATGATTCGTTCTAAAGAAAAAGGATTTAGTACTCTTGGAAAATTATGTTTACCAGCCAGTTTATTTGAAATTAATGAGCCTGTTGTCTTTGGGGTTCCTCTTGTTATGAATCCATATATGATGATTCCTTATACACTTACAACATTAACGTTATCTGCAGGAACTTATTTATTAATGATGCTGAATATTATTGGGAGACCAGTTGCTAATATTCCTTGGACAATTCCACCTATTTTTTCTCATTATTTCGTCACTGGTGGAAATATTCCTGCATATACTCTCGTTAATCATTGCTGGTGCTATTTATTACCTATTCTTTAAAGCGATGGAAAGACAACGTTTATCAGGTGAATTAAGTGGAGGTATGAATGATGAATAAAAATTTAAAAATTGCGATTGTTGGAGCTGGGAGTTCTTATACTCCTGAATTAATTGAGGGATTGTCTCAACATCGAAAAACATTACCAGTAAAAGAGATAGTTTTGTTAGATATTAATGAAGAAAGACTAGGCATTATGGAAGGTTTTGTTAAACGTTATATTCAACATCTCAATTATGATGTGAAGGTTTGGAGTACAACATCAAGAGAAGAAGCCTTTACAGGAGCAGATTTTATTTCAACACAAATTCGTGTGGGTGGAAATAAAGCACGTATTAATGATGAGAAGATTCCTTTAAAGTATGGTTTGATTGGTCAAGAAACAACAGGAGTAGGCGGTATGTTTAATGCATTGAGAGTCATTCCAGTCATGATTGAAATTGCTAAGGATGTAGAAAAGTATTGTCCAGATGCATGGATTATTAATTACTCAAATCCAACAGGTTTAGTGACTGAAGCATTAAATAAGATCTGCAATGTTAAAATTGCTGGATTATGTGCTGGTGGAATAAGACCAAGATGGTGGGCATCTGAGGCATTGGATGTGCCAGAAGAAAAAATTTATTATGATTATTTAGGTTTAAATCATATGAATTTCACATATCATATGACAATTGATGGAAGACCAATCACAGATGAAGAATTTAGTCAGGTGATCAAGAAATGTACAACTGTATCTCAGGAATGGATGGAAACATTGCATCTAATACCAAGTCAGTATACACAATATTATTTCCATACCAAAGAAAGAGTACAGCAGTTAAAAGAACAGGATAAAACAAGGGGAGAAGCTATTCTAGAATTAGAAAAACAAATCTTTAGAGAATATGCTGATGAGTCTAATAATGATAAACCAAAGACATTAGCCAAACGAGGTGGAGGAGGATATTCCAAAGTCGCTATTGGTGTCATGGATGCCATTTATAATGATACTGGGAAATGGATGGTTATCAATGTTGCGAATAATGGGACAGTCCGTTTCTTAGATGATGATGCAGTTATTGAGACAGCATGTTATGTCAGTAAAAATGGTATGCAGCCATTAACCATTCCTGATTATCCTAAGGCTGTTGTTGGATTAATCAGTGCAGTGAAAACATATGAATCATTAGCAGTAGAAGCAGCGATTACGGGTAATAAAGATATTGCATTACAAGCATTAGTGGCTCATCCATTAGTCAGAGATTATGATATTGCTAAACCATTATTAGAGGAGATGCTGGAAGCACATCGAGATTATCTTCCACAATTTTATAAAAATGGAAAATAAGATGTGGACATATATTGATGAACAAAAGGATGTATTAACAAATATCCTCAATCAAGAAGAAAAGATTCTATCTTCTCTTCCTGATGCATTCATTAATAAAAAAGAAATTATCATTACAGCCTCAGGGTCATCCCTCAATGCAGCAATGCTAGTGAAAACAATGTTAGAAAAGGAAATAGGTTGTTTGATTCAAGTAGAAACACCATTTCAATTAAGATATTATTCACCATTGTTACATCTTCCCCATAAGCATAAATTACTCATTGTTTTATCCCAAACAGGTAAAAGTATCGGAACATTAGAATGCTTACAAATCGCTAAAAATAACTATATTCCTACAATTGCCATTACAGCAGATAATAAGAGTCCAATTGCCATTCAAGCTGATACACATATCAATATGCCATGTGGTAAAGAACCTGTTGGTCCAAAAACAAAAGGATTTACTGCCACAGTCTTGACTCTTCATCTTATGATTATGAAACTTTTCCAATTATCATCACAGTCCATAATCAAAGAATATCATCAAAGCATAAATGAACTCCCTCAAAATATACAACATGCAAAAAAATGGTGTGAAGAACATAATGAATGGGAGAGCAAAAGCAATGAGTATTGTTGGATTTGGAATCAATTATCCAACTGCACGTGAAGGGACACTGAAAATATTAGAGACTATGCAAATTCCTGTAATGAATTTTGATATGGAAGAATTTATGCATGGTCCACATCGTACAATTGTAAATCATTCATATTTGATTATGGTAGAAACAAAAGGTGCTGGAGAAGTCTTAATGAAAAATCTGATTCATTTTGCGAAATCAAAAACAGAAAATCATCTTATCATTTCTACACTCCAAGAAGCCAATCAGCAAACAATTCATATTGGTGAATATCCTATGACTTCATCTTGGTTAAATATTGTTGTCATATTCCAAGTTATATGTACATATTTACCAGAAATCAATGGTATGAATTCATCTGATCCTATTTATGGAGATTTTGTAACAACAGCAGGAACACGTATTGCTTAAATCAGTTTATTAAAACTGATTTCTTTTCACTTGCATCCATAATTTATCTCACTTTATAATATAAAAAAGATGAAAGAAAGGGGTGAAACATATGTCCAATTCAATGACAAAAAGGCAACAACGTATTTTCTTATTATTTCTTGATGGTTTAGAATGTTTGACAAGTCAGAAGTTATCTTTACTTTTAAATGTAAGTAAAAAAACAATCCAAAATGATATTAAAATCTTAAATCAAATGATTAAAGATTTTGCAGAAATACAATCTATACCCTCAAAAGGATATCAATTAAGGATTTATAATGATGAGTTATTGAATCAATTTCAAGAAACTTTTCGTCATGAATGGAGTGACTTTGTTCCTTCTAATCCCTTAGAAAGAGCGTATTATATTTTAGGCTTAATGTTAAAGAATCAAGATTTTATTAAGATTGATGATTTATCTGAATTATTATATATAGAAAGAACATCTATCAGTCGAAGTGTGAAAATTATGCGAGAATGTTTAGAAGTATATGGCTTAGAAATTATTCAAAAAACTGGTAGAGGATTAAAAATTATTGGTAATGAATTTAGATATAGACAATGCATGGCTGAATATATTTATCATAAACCAGATATATTAGTAACAAAAATTGGTAAAAATCAAAAGTTTATGAATGCTTTAAAAGAACTTATTTTTAATGATGGAATGACCATGCCAGAACGTGTTTTTCAAAATTTTGTGATTCATATTCAAGTCCAGTTAGATCGTATAGAAAATCATTGCTTTATTGATTTTATGCAGAATGAAATTGAAAATATAGAAAATGAATATGAGTATTTGGTTGCCAAAGATGTCACTCAGCTTATTAAAAAATATTTTGGAATTGATTTTAATAGAAAAGAAACAGCTTATTTAGCTATTCATATTATTGGTAAGAAGAGTAATTCAACAAGTGCTATTGAAAGCTGTATTAATAATCAGTTGAAGAAAGAAATAGATGATATTGTTCAAAATATGTTAGAACGTGTGAATCATGTTTTTCATGTTGATTTGCATCTGGATATGTATTTAAGAAAAGCAGTTGGTATTCATATACATCCCATGGAAAATCGTTTGAAATTCAATACATATTTAAGAAATCCATTAATTGATTTTATTAAAGAAAAATATTTATTGGCATATATGATGAGTTTAGAAGCATGGAAAGCGATTGCTTTACATAATAATTATGTGAATATTGAAGATGAGATAGGTTATATTGCTATTCATTTTCAGTATGCTTTAGAAAGAAGAAAACGTAATTTATCTAAGAAAAGAGTTTTATTGGTTAATGATTATAGTATTGCAATTAGTGAATTATTGAGTTTTTCTATCTTAAAGACATATCGGGACCTTTTGGTTATTGAAAATACAATTTCAGCAAGTGAACTTGATAATTATAATTTGTTAGATTATGATTGTCTCATAACGACTGTTCCAATCATAACACAATCACATATTCCAATTATTAAAGTCAATCCAATTAGTACAGAAAAAGATTTAGAAATATTGAAAGAATATCTTCATTTTCATATTCCATATTCATTAAAAGATTTTATAAAGAGCGAAGATATATATTATATTAATGTTGAGTCTAAAGAAGAAGTCTATGGGTATATATATCATCAAGAAAAAGAGATTCAAGAAATTGAACTCTCTCATCAGATTTTAATTCATTATGTTAGAGATAATGATAACAGTCATATTGTTATTTATGTGTTAAATAAACCTATTTTATGGAAAAACAAATTTATAAAAGTAATTATTGTTTTATACATTCATATGCATAGTGAAGAGATGATAGAGTGTATACAAAGATTTTTGTCAGATCAAAGAAATATTGATATGCTTATTCAATCATCAAATCAACAAGAAATAATAAACTATATACTTCAGGAGAAAAATACCGAACCATAAAACTCTTATCCAAAATGATAAGAGTTTTATGGTTTATTGTATAACATTTTGTAAATCTATTATTGCTTGATCTATTCTTCTTGATGTTTCCTCTTTACCAAGAATATGAGCAATTTCTACAGCACCACCAGGTGTAAATGATTTGTTTGTTAATGCGACACGAACGGGCCACATAATGCGTCCATTTTTTAATTCTTTTTCTTTTGCGAGATTCACAAAGAATTCTGTCATAGCTTCATCGTTATTAAAATCATCAAAATCAGCAATTCTTTCTTTAACAAGTTCTAAAGCTTCTAAAGAATTTTCAGGATTTGTTTTCATTTTTTTATGTGTATAGATAGAGGCATCAAACGGATGTGCCTGATTGATAAAATCAATACTTTCTTCAACATCAGATAGTTTTTCTAATCTTGGTTGTAATACTTTAGACAATTCTAATAAATCAACTTTTCTTGTTATTGAGTGATAATAAGGCAATAACAATTCATGGAATTGATTAAGAGGCATTTCTCTTAAGTACATTCCATTCATCCAATTGAGTTTATCTATGTCAAAAATAGCAGGTGACTTAGAAATGTGTTCAATATTAAATTGGGCAATGAGATCATCTAAAGAAAGAATTTCTTCATCTGCTGGTGACCATCCAAGTAAAGCAATATAGTTAATAATGGCTTCTTTAAGATATCCTTTTTCTTTTAAGTCCTGATAAGAAGCATCACCATTACGTTTGCTTAATTTATGTGTTTCATCTTTATTGACTGGTGGTAGATGAATATATGTAGGAATTTCCCAATCAAAAGTTTTATAAATTAAATTATATTTTGGAGTACTAGATAAATATTCATTTCCTCTTACAACATGACTGATATTCATCAAATGATCATCAATAACATTGGCAAAGTTATATGTTGGATAACCATCACTTTTTATAAGTATTCCTTCATTTAAAGTCTTGTTTTCTACTTCAATGTGACCATAAACTTCATCATCAAATGAAGTAGTTCCTGTTGTTGGAATTGTTTGTCTAATCACATGAGAGATTCCTGCATCTAACTTATCTTGAATCTCTTGCTGTGATAAATGTAAACATGGATCTTCTCCTTCTAATTCACCTTCACAGAAACAATAGTGTGCACCACCTAAATCAATGAGTTTTTGAGCATACTCATGATAGATATCTAATCTTTGTGATTGGATATATGGACCAACACCGCCATCAATATCAGGTCCTTCATCATAATGAAGACCAGTTTCTTCCATAACTTGATAAATCAAATCAATAGCACCTTCAACTTCCCTTTGTTGATCAGTATCCTCAATTCTCAAAATAAAATCACCATGATCATGTTTTGCAATTAAATAACAGTACAAAGCAGTTCTTAGATTTCCAATATGCATATAGCCTGTAGGGCTAGGGGCAAAACGTGTTCTCATTTTCATATTCTTCTCCTTTACAACTTTAAAAAAAGGTTCTATAATAGAGTATGTGGTTATTGGGGTATAGCCAAGCGGTAAGGCATCAGACTCTGAATCTGACATTTCCTTGGTTCGAATCCAAGTACCCCAGCCAATAGAAAGCAAAGTCGTGAAAGCGACTTTTTTAGTTTTTATCTCTATTTGTCCTTTCTATATATTACCATTTATAGAGTTTTTTTCAATAGTCTTATTATAGAATAATAATCATAGATAATGTTATTTACAAATCGATAATAAATCATGAATATATCTTATAGATTAAATTTCCTGATAAAAGTGGATTCACTAGGCTATAAAAATCAGAAATTTTAGCAGTTATCGATGATTCGATGAATAAAAAAGTTTTGCTGTACCAATTATCTGTTAGGGTCTCTATGATGGTTTCTTTATAGAATATGGTAATGAACGCTTTGGTTTGTTTGAGTCATGGGCAAGATTAAAAAGAACTCATGTGACTTTTGTTGTAGAATTGATTTCTACTAAGACTCTATTTTTAGAAATTCATAATGGAGCAAAGACAAAATATCTTGGAGCTAAAGTATTTGTTGGTAAATACATTATATCATCCCCTGAATGTTGTTTTGCATCAGTAGAA
Source organism: Coprobacillus sp. (assembly GCF_984815275.1). Classification (NCBI taxonomy): domain Bacteria; kingdom Bacillati; phylum Bacillota; class Erysipelotrichia; order Erysipelotrichales; family Coprobacillaceae; genus Coprobacillus; species Coprobacillus sp. The sequence goes on along the minus strand of NZ_CFJNYH010000036.1, from coordinate 16,075 downwards.
GAAAATTGTATTGATGAAGAAATAAACTGGCAGAAGATTATTTTCTGAGTCTCATCTTAGGATTTTTTTATGTTTAAGCATTGTATGAAAATAAACCAATATTTACATGAAGAAGAAAATATGATATACTTATTTCAATTGAGGAAGGACGTGATGGCTATGTTAAGAAATCATAATCAAAATAGAATAAATAAAATAAAAGTAGTCAATCACAAGTGTATGATTTTAACAGCACAGTAAATAACTACTGTGTTTTCTTATACTCTTGTAATCATTGACACAGGAGGAAAAATGGGAATAAAAATAATAAAAAATAACAAGTTATGGATGGAAGATGAAGCTATTCATCAACTTGAAAATATTGCTTCTTTTGAAGGTGTATATGATATTGCTGGATTACCGGATTTACATCCAGGAAAGACACCAATTGGAGCAACGATTTGTAGTCAACATAGAATATATCCGTTTTTGATTGGAAATGATATAGGATGTGGTATGTCCTTATTTGATACCAATATCAAGTTAAAGAAAATGCATATTGATAAAGTCTTAAAAAGATTAGAACATACAAATCTTGTTGGAAAATATTCTATTGGAGGAGGTAATCATTTTGCAGAAATTCAATTAATAGATAAGATTTATAATCAAGAATTTGCTAATCATTTATCACTTGAAAAAAGTCATGTTTATTTACTTATTCATAGTGGTTCAAGAACTATGGGAGAAGAGATATACCGCCAATATAGCTCAATTCATGGTTTAATAGAAGGGACTGAAGAGTTTTATAATTATCTTCTAAAGCACAATAGTGCAGTTCTATATGCAAAAGAAAATAGACAAGAAGTGGCTAATGACTTTATGAAATTAATTCATATTCAATATAAAAATCAATTGTGTATTGATTGTACGCATAATTATTTAGAAATTATTGATGGTAACTATTATCATCATAAGGGAAGTGTTTCTGCACTTGAAAATGAGTATGCTATTATTGCAGGGTCAAGAGGAAGTTATTCGTATATTGTCAAATGTATACCACAATCTGATACACTTTTTTCGATTTCACATGGAGCAGGTAGAAAATGGGCAAGAAGCCTTTGTAAAGGGAGACTTGAAAACAAATACAAGAAAGATGAGCTTAAAAAATCTAAATTAGGAAGCACAGTTGTCACTCATCATAAATCACTTTTATATGAAGAAGCAACCGAAGCATATAAGAATATTGATGATGTTATAAATACACTTTTAGAATATCAATGTATAGAATTAGTTGTCCGACTTAAGCCTATGGTGACTTATAAATGTTAATTCAGATAAATAGTGGTCAAGGACCAAAAGAATGCGAATATGCGTGTTATATGCTTTATCAAGAACTATTAAAAGAATATTCATCATTAGAAGTGGTTTCAAGGTATGTGAGTGATCAAAAATGTTTGAAAAGTATAACGTTCTCTATTCATGAAGATTTATCTTATTTAGAAGGGACAGTACAGTGGATATGTCAAAGTCCTTTTCGACCACATCATAAAAGAAGGAATTGGTTCGTAGATATATCAATAATAAAGGAAGAATTAAAAATAGAAAATGTAGAGGATATAAAATTTGAAACTTTTAGAAGTTCTGGTAAAGGCGGACAGAACGTCAACAAAGTCTCTACTGCCATAAGAGCTATTCATATACCAACAGGGATATCTGTTGTAGCAATGGATCAAAGAAGTCAATTACAAAACAAAAAGATTGCTTATTTAAGATTGATGGAAAAAATAAATCAAGTGAATTCATCTCACCATAAAAGAATAGACTATCTGAATTGGAATAAACACAATCAAATAGTCAGAGGAAACCCTATCAGAGTTTATAGTGGTATGAAATTTAAAAGAATAAAGTAAAAAAAGGGGCTATAACAATTTGTTACAGCCCCTTATGCATTATTTGGTAGTCCGTACGGGGTTCGAACCCGTGAATGCTAGGATGAGAACCTAGTGTGTTGACCGCTTCACCAACGGACCATATTATAAGTATAGCACTTTACAAGATTGTGTAAAGAGACTTTTTTTATTTTTTTGAATTGTTAAGTTAAATAGCAAAATGTTAATGAAAATTGATAGACTATTTCATAGGATGCTGTAAACGAGAGTTGAGGAGGGGTTGATATGAGTATTGGAAAAAAGCTTTTATATTTAAGACAACAAAGAGGGCTTTCTCAAGAAGAGTTAGCAAGTGCTTTACACGTTTCTCGACAAACGATTTCAAAATGGGAATCAGATTTAAGTTTACCTGATATGAAAATGATGTTATCGATAAGTCAATTTTATGATGTTTCAGTTACAGAACTTTTAGGTGTAGACGAAAAAGAAAATTCTCAGGAGTCAATTGAACATATATATGAACAAACAAAAGTGGTGTTAGATAAATTAACAAAAGAAACTCAAAAGAGAAGAACAAGAGATTGGATTATTATTGGAACATGTATATCGAGTATTGTTATTATGTGTATGTTTTTTTGGCTGATTTATTTTAAGCCAGAGACTCAATATATTGTTAACAATCCTTCCATACCTGTATCAGAACCAGAAACACTTATAGATATAGCTAATTCTTCCTTACAGGTTGAAAAATATGATTTGAGTCATCTTTTGATATACGTTAACTGTATATGTGTATTAAAAGAGTATACTGAGCAAACTAAAGTACAGTTTGGATTTATAGATGAGAATAATAAAGAATATATATTTGAAGCATCTCATAATGAAGGAAATCGTTTTATATTTAATGATAAAATTCCATTTGTCAATTATCAAGATATAAAGGTTTATATTGATAATGGAAAAACAAAAAAAGTTGATTCTTTTTATCAAGCAGATTATATGTATTTAAGTCGTTTCCTACAAGATTATGTGAGTGTTTATCTGCCTCAAGATGGTCAATGGAATTTAATGGCTGATTGTATTGAGTTTGATATCAAGCCTTATTATCAGGAAGAAAAAATAAAATATGAAGGCAAAATGGCAGGTGAATTGCATCTTAAAGTAACTTCAATAAACAATAATAAGAATGAAGTTTTATTGAATCAAAAAATACCATTAAGTGAGAAGAGATTATTGAAGTTAAGTCGAAAAATTAAAAATAAAGAGGAAATTGTATTTGATATTGAAACTATTATTGATGGACAAACTTATTTTCTTTATTCACAAATTAAGGAAATAAGATATGGGTCATCTATGGGATATACTATTTATTAAACTCTCACTTTGAGAGTTTTTATTTATTTACTTGTTCCATGAGGAACAAGTATGTATAATAAGAATTGTAAAATTATAGAATATTTGGAATGTTTTTAGAAGTCAAAAATTGTTTTGATATGGAAAAAAGATGTTTTTTTAAATTGTTTTGATATTTATATCATTCCCGTGTATAATCAGTATGAAATCAAAATCGTATGTATAATCTATTATACATTTTTATATATTTATAAGAGAGAAAGGAAAGAAATCAATGTCAGAAGTTATTGCTATTGAAGGTGGATATAAATTAAATGGTACAGTGAGAATTAGTGGAGCAAAGAATGCAACTGTTGCATTAATTCCTGCAGCAGTGTTATCAGATGGACCTGTAGAGATATTTGGAGTTCCTGAAATTTCAGATGTCGAAGCTCTTGCGATATTATTAGAAGAATTAAAATGCGAAGTAGAAGTTGATGGAGAACATATAAAAATTGACCCAACACATATGGAGGATATTCCACTTGTGAGTGATGCAGTCAATAAATTAAGAGCATCTTATTATTTTATGGGAGCATTGTTAGGTAAATATAAAAGAGTAAAAATTAAAATGCCTGGTGGCTGTTATTTAGGACCACGTCCTATTGATTTACATTTAAAGGGATTTGAAGCTTTAGGGGCTAAAATCACTTATGAAGATGATACTTATTTATTAGAAGCAGAAGAATTGATTGGAACACAGATATATTTAGATTTTGCTTCTGTTGGAGCAACTATTAATATTATGTTAGCAGCTGTGAGAGCTAAAGGAAAAACAGTTATTGAAAATGCTGCTAAAGAACCTGAAATTATTGATGTTGCTAATCTTTTAACAAAAATGGGAGCAAAAATTAGAGGTGTTGGGACAGATAGTATTACAATTGAGGGTGTTGATCATTTAAATGGCACTTTTCATGAAATTATACCAGATCGTATTGAAGCAGGAACATTCTTGATTATTGCAGCTGCAGCTGGTGAAAAAGTCATTATTCAAAATATTATTCCACAGCATTTAGAAGCATTGATTTCTAAACTTAAGGAAATGGGTGTGAAAATGGATGTTGTTGGCGATAGTATAGTTATCTTTGGAAGCCAAGAAAATCTTCATCCAGTTGATATTAAAACCCAAACATATCCAGGGTTTGCTACTGACTTGCAGCAACCATTAACAACTTTATTAACACAGGCACAAGGTGAGTCACATGTAAAAGAAACGATATATGTTGAGCGTTTTAAACATTGTGCTGAATTAAATAAAATGGGAGCTTATATTGAAGTAGGAGAAGCTTCTAGTGATATTCATGGTGCAACATCATTGCATGGAGCAAGAGTTCAGGCAACTGATTTAAGATGTGGAGCAGCATTGGTTATTGCGGGGCTTATTGCTGAAGGAAAGACTGAGATTACAAATGTTTATCATATTGATCGAGGATATGATAATATTGATCATAAATTAATTACTTTAGGTGCACATATTTCTCGTTATGAAATTGATGATGAATAATCATTGAAAAAGTTGAAAAAAGTATTGTATTTATCGATAAGAAATGCTATTATAATTGAGCAACTTACTTTGAAGTAGCAAATATTTCAAGGCGGAAGGAGATCGTAAAAATGAAAAAAGGAATTCATCCAGATTATAAAAAAGTAAAAGTTGTTTGTACTTCTTGTGGAAACGAATTTGAAACTGGATCAGTATTAAACGAAATTCGTGTTGATACTTGTTCTAATTGTCATCCATTCTATACTGGAAAACAAAGATTTGCTAGTGCAGATGGACGTGTTGATAAATTCAACAAAAAATACGGACTTAAATAAGAAACCAGGAGCAGAGATCTGCTCTTTTCTTTTTGCCATTTTTATTCATATATAGGCTTGATTTTGAGAGTTATAAAATACAAGTTTTGGGTTTTCATTGTTCATAAATGAAGTAAAGAATTGGAAAATATTGATAATTATTATAGACATTTTTATATCCTTTCCTTAAAATAAGAATGAAATTATACATATTTTAATAGAAAAGTGAGAAATTGAGGGGAAAGAGAGATGCAAATGAAAAAGAGCATTTTTAGTGTTTTACAAAGGATAGGTCGGAGTTTTATGTTGCCAATTGCAGTTTTACCAATTGCTGGACTCTTCTTAGGAATTGGCAGTTCTTTAACAAATGAAGCAACAATGTCATCATTACATTTAGAAGCCATTTTACAAGAAGGGACTTTTCTTTATCAGTTTTTAACTCTTTTGATGCTTGTTGGAAATATTGTCTTTGATAATTTACCAATTATTTTTGCGGCATCTGTAGCACTAGGGATGACAAAAAAATCGAAAGAGGTTGCAGTATTATCAGCAGTGATTGCATTCTTTGTGATGCATGCCACAATCAATGGAATGCTGACAATTAATGGCATTATTGTCAATAACCAAATTATTGATGGTAAAGTCTTAGAAGGAACAATTACTTCTGTGTGTGGAATACTATCACTCGAAATGGGTGTTTTTGGTGGAATTATAGTAGGGTTAGGTGTGAGTTTTTTACATAATCGTTTTTATCAAGTACAATTTCCTGATATCTTATCTTTTTTTGAAGGAGAAAGATTTATTCCAATTATTTCTACAATTGTTTATTTGTTTGTTGGAATTGTCATGTTTTTTATTTGGCCTTTCATTCAAAATATGATTTTTGGATTAGGGAAATTTATTGTTGATTCTGGTTATTTTGGGACATTTATATATGGTATTATCAAACGAGCGCTTGTTCCTTTTGGACTTCATCATGTTTTTTATATGCCATTTTATCAAACTGCAATTGGTGGTTCAATGGTCGTCAATGGTGTCTTGGTGAATGGAGCACAAAATATCTTTTTTGCCCAGTTATCTGATCCTACAATTCGTCACTTTAGCAGTGAGGCAACTCGTTATTTTTCTGGTGAATTTATTTTTATGATGTTTGGGTTACCTGGTGCTGCATTGGCAATGTACCAAACAGCAAAAAAAGAATCACAAAAAGTCATTGGCAGTCTTTTTCTATCAGCAGCTTTGACAAGTATTCTTACAGGTATTACAGAGCCGATTGAATTTACCTTTATTTTTGTAGCTCCATTGTTATTTGGTGTTCATGTTTTCTTAGCTGGTACTGCTTTTGTCATTGCGCATGTTTTTCAAATTGCAATTGGCTTTACCTTTTCTGCTAGTTTCATTGATTTTATTGTTTTTGGTGTTCTACAAGGCAATGATAAGACGAATTGGATATGGATTATTGTTTTTGGGATTCTCTATTTCTTTTTATACTATTTTAGTTTTCAAATATTGATTAAAAAATTTGACTTAAAAACACCAGGTCGTGATGATAATAATAAATTAACAATTTTTAAAAAGAGCCAATTTGATTATACATTTGATAAATCAACAATTGATCGTCAATCCCAAATGATTATCAAAGGATTAGGTGGACGTCATAATTTTAGTGATTTGGATTGTTGTATTACACGCTTAAGAGCAACTATCAATGATAAAGACTTGATTAATGAAGGGATTTTAAAACAAGCAGGAGCAGCAGCTATCATGATACAGGGTGGTGGTATTCAGATTATTTATGGTCCTAAGGCTTCCTCAATAAAAAGTAAGCTAGATGAATATTTATTAACTGTTCCAGAAGAATACGATGATTATCAAACGGTTTTAACATTGTATAATGAAACAGTTTTTGAACTTGGAAATGTTGTTGATGGTGAAGTTTTACCTATTGAAAATGCTTGTGATCAAATCTTTTCTCATAAGTTATTGGGTGATGGAATCATGATTAAGCCTTATAATGGTTTAATAGTTTCTCCAGATGATGGTATCATTACAATGATTTATCCAACTAAACATGCGATTGGATTAAAGTTAGATAATGGAATTGAATTATTATTGCATTTTGGAACAAATACTGTTAATTTAAATGGTGTTGGTTTTGAACTATTGGTTAAACTTCATCAGAGAGTTCAAAAAGGTGACTTGCTTTGGAATGCAGATCTTGAATATATTAAAGAAAATGCAACTGATGAAAGTCTGCTTATGGTGATTACCAAAATAGATGAAGGTGCATCAATAGAAAAAGTATATGGGGATAAAAAAAGAGGGCAAACAATATTAAAGATACAGAGTTAAAGAATGGGGGGGATTTTATGTATGAGGTTGTGAAAGTACTCAATAATAATACAATTCTTGCTCATAGAGATCATGAAGAAGTCATTATCATGTATAAGGGAATAGGCTTTGGTAAAAAAGCAGGTGAGCATTTTGAAATCCCGAATCAAGCAAAAAGATATTTCATGCAGAAGAGTTATCAAACGAAGAACAATGTTCATGATATTATTAATTATATTGAACCTGTTTATTTAGAAATAGCGGCTGAAATCATCAGGTTAGCGGAAATCAAATTTGAAAAAGTGAGTCATGATATTTTACTGCCATTAGCTGATCATATTTATTATGCAATTAAGCGGATGGAGGAAAATATTATGCCATCTAATCCATTTACAAATGATATAAGATTATTGTTTCCAGATGAGTATGAAATTGCTGCAAAGGGAAAGGAAGTTATTGAAAAATATGTCAGAAGAGTGATTAATGATGATGAAATTGGTTTTATTACACTCCACATTCATTCTGCTATTTCTTCAAATAAAGTTGCTGAATCTATGGAAGCAACACGGGTGATTCATGAAGGTATTTTGCAATTACAAAGTGATTTACATATTGTTATTGATGTTCAATCTATTTCCTATGTAAGGCTTATGAATCATATTAAGTTCTTAATTTTACGTTTAAATACAAATGAAAAATTACAGATGGATATTAGTGAATTTACCAAAGATAAATTTCCATTTGCATATGAACAAGCCCGTCATATGTGTGAGTCTTTATCCAAAGTTTTAAATAAAGAATTACCTGAAACAGAGATAGGTTATTTGGCATTACATTTAGAAAGAATCTTATCAATAACATTAGATCATCAAAACAGTGCTTGACACATTTTACAATTAATGGTAATATCTTTTTAGAAAAAATGAATATTTAATAGTGTGTAACTGTTAGGCAGGCAATAACTATTTTAGAAGAGAGTGACTACTTTTTATAGTATGTTTTTAGTTTCTTTTAAAATAGATTGTCTGCCTTTTTTGCATTATTAAATGTCAAAAGAAAGGGAGGAAAATATTAATGGTAGGAATGATTCTTGCTAGTCATGGTGAATTCGCAAATGGAATCTTACAATCAGGAACAATGATTTTTGGTGAACAGCCTAATGTGAAGGCAGTGACTCTAGAGCCAAGCGAAGGTCCTGATGACTTAAAAGCAAAATTAGAAGCAGCAATTGCAACATTCGATAATCAAGATGAAATTCTTTTCTTGGTTGACTTATGGGGTGGAACACCATTTAATCAGGCCAATGGCTTAATCAATGGACATGAAGATAAGTGGGCAATTGTCACAGGTTTAAACTTACCTATGTTGATTGAAGCTTATGCATCTCGCATGAGTATGGAAACTGCACATGAAGTTGCAACACATATTTGTGAAGTTGCAAGAGAAGGTGTGAAAACACGTCCAGAAACATTAGAACCACAAAAAGAAGTGAAAGAGGTTGTACAAACTGCTTCGCTACAAGGAGCTATTCCAGAAGGAACAGTCTTAGGTGATGGTCATATTAAGTTTGTATTGGCACGTGTTGATACCCGTTTATTACATGGGCAAGTGGCAACGACTTGGACAAAAACGACACAACCAAATCGTATTATTGTTGTTTCTGATTCAGTTGCAAAAGATAATTTGCGTAAACAGATGATTGAACAGGCAGCCCCACCAGGTGTGAAGGCAAATGTTGTCCCTGTTTCAAAAATGATTGAAGTTGCTAAGGATCCGCGTTTTGGAAATACGAAAGCAATGTTGTTGTTTGAAACACCTCAAGATGCACTACGCGCGATTGAAGGTGGTGTTGATATTCAAGAATTGAATATTGGATCAATGGCCCATTCACTTGGAAAAGTTGTTGTCAATAAAGCCATTGCGATGGGAAAAGATGATGTTGAAACTTTAGAAAAATTAAAGGAACTTGGAATGACTTTTGATGTTAGAAAAGTTCCAGCAGATTCAAAAGAAAATATGGATCATCTTTTGAAAAAAGCAAAAGATGAATTAAAAAATTCTTAAAAGGAGGATAATGAAATGTCTATTATTACAATAATTTTAATTATTATCATTGCCTTACTAGCGGGAATGGAAGGAGTTCTAGATGAATTTCAATTCCATCAACCATTAGTAGCATGTACTTTAATTGGTTTGGTCACAGGACACTTAAGTGAAGGAATTATTTTAGGTGGTTCTTTACAGATGATTGCTCTTGGATGGGCGAATGTAGGAGCAGCAGTTGCACCTGATGCCGCATTGGCTTCAGTTGCTTCAGCTATTATAATGGTTTTGGCGTTGCAGGATGGAAGTGTTGATTCATCAACAGCTATTACAACTTCAATTGCTGTTGCTATCCCTTTATCAGTTGCAGGTTTATTCTTAACGATGATTTGTCGTACAATCGCAATTCCAATGGTTCATTTTATGGATGTAGCAGCTGAAAAAGGAAGTTTCCGTACAATTGAAATGTGGCAGATTCTTGCAATTGTTTTACAAGGTGTGAGAATTGCCATTCCAGCAGCGGCTTTATGCGTTGTGCCAGCAGTTGTTGTCACAGGTGCGTTGAATCAAATGCCTGACTGGTTATCAGGTGGTATGGCTGTCGGTGGTGGAATGGTTGCTGCTGTTGGTTATGCCATGGTTATTAACATGATGTCTTCTAAAGAAACATGGCCTTTCTTTGCAATTGGCTTTGTTTTGGCAGCAATTGGACAATTAACATTAATCGCATTAGGGGTTATCGGTGTTGCTTTAGCACTTATTTACTTAGGGCTAAAAGAAAACAGTGGAACTCATGGTGGTGGCTCTGGTGGAACTGGAGATCCATTAGGCGATATCTTAAATGATTATTAATCTTGAAGGAGGAAAGAAAAATGGCAGAAAAAATCGCATTATCAAAAAAAGATCGTTTAGCAGTTGCTTGGCGTCATCAGTTCCTTCAAGGATCTTGGAACTATGAACGTATGCAAAATGGTGGTTGGTGTTATTCAATTATTCCAGCTATTAAAAAATTATATCCTCAAAAAGAAGATAGAATTGCAGCTTTAAAAAGACACTTAGAATTTTACAATACACATCCTTATGTATCAGCACCAGTTATGGGAGTGACATTAGCATTAGAAGAAGAACGTGCAAATGGAGCTGAAATTAATGATCAAGCTATTCAAGGTGTTAAAGTTGGAATGATGGGACCCTTGGCTGGAGTAGGAGATCCTGTCTTCTGGTTTACACTTCGACCAATTCTAGGTGCACTAGGAGCCTCTTTGGCTTTAAGTGGAAGCATTGTTGGACCATTGTTATTCTTCTTTGCATGGAATATTATTCGTATGGCATTTATCTGGTATACACAAGAATTTGGTTATAAAGTTGGAACATCTATTGCTCAGGATTTATCTGGTGGGTTGTTAGGAAAAATCACACAGGGAGCATCAATTCTTGGGATGTTCATTATTGGAGCATTGGTCCAACGTTGGGTAAGTATTTCATTTACGCCAGTTGTCTCTCGAGTTGTTCAATCAGAGGGAGCATATATTGATTGGAGTAAAATTCAGGCAGGTGCAGATGGGATAAAATCAGCATTAGAACAATATGCAACTTTAGGAGCCAATGGCTTAAATCCTGAAAAGGTCACAACATTGCAACAGAACTTAGATCAATTAATTCCAGGCTTATCAGCATTATTGTTAACATTATTATGCTGCTGGTTATTAAAGAAGAAGGTTTCACCAATTGTTATTATTGTCACATTATTTATTATTGGTGTGTTGGCACGTGTTGTTGGTATTATGTAAAAAGATGCGTGTTTTATAATTTTTCTAAACATTATGATGGAGGACAAATATGGTACAATCATTAAATACAAAAGTTGATTTCACAATTGAAGCAACTTCATATCTAGGTATAGCAAGTTATGGTAAAGTGATGGTAGGAGATAAAGCCTTTGAATTTTATAATGAAAAAAATATCAGAGATTATATTCAAATTCCATGGGAAGAAGTTGACTATATTATGGCCTCTGTCATGTTTAAAGGTAAATGGATTCCTCGCTTTGCAATTGAGACTAAAAATAATGGAAGATTTACGTTTTCAACACGTCATAATAAGGCGTTATTACGTTCAGTGAATCAATATATATCATCAGAACGCTTAGTCCGTTCATTGAGTTTTTTTCAAGTCATTCAAAGAGGAATTAAAAATATTTTTATGAGAAAACATAAAATATAATGAAAACTGCTAGCAAAGAATTAACTTTGTTAGCAGTTTTTAAGTAGAAAATATAGATTATCTTAATAGTGGGAGACTCCCAGTTAATTTATTAACAAGTTTCTTCGTTCCATAAATCGCAATCCCGTAATAAGTAAAGTCATCTTCAGGTGTCTGATTTGCTTTTTCTATATATTCATCATAAATATTACAGCGTTGAGCAACATCAGAGAAATCAACAACGATTAAATCCTTAAAATCAGGCAGATAAAGCTGCTGTCTTATTTCTTTTATCTTCTCTTGTGTTGTTTTTAAAATAGGAACTGGTGTTGTAATAATACCAAGATGTTGATATTGATCTTTATCAAATACTGTTGGTCCTACTGTTTCGGGAATATATTTTCCAAGTGTTATTCCCAGGATACCAGCTGTATTAGCAATGATTCCTAAAGGGAGTTCCTCATTAAAAACCATAACACATTTTTCATTCTGTATATTCATAAATTATATTCTCCTTTTTTGTTTTCTTGTTTTCAGATAACAATAGACCTACTAATGTTAAGATGATTCCAAGTAGTGTTGTGAAAGTCATTTTCTCATGCAATATAAAAGTTGATGTCATAGCTGTAATAACTGGAACAATATAAATATAAACACTTGTTTTGACTGAACCTAAAATTTTAACAGCTAAGTTCCAAGTGACGAAACAGAGTGCTGATGCACCTAGTCCTAAAAACAATAAATTAAAAAGATTGATTGGCATTACAATTTGTGAAAAATCAACATCAAATCCCATCATTAATGTAAATGGAAGCATAAACAGGAGTCCATAAAAAAATGTACGTCTTGTTGTTTGAATAATATGGTAACCAAAACCAGCGAGTTTCTTTGTTAATGTAGAATAGCCAGCCCAAATAATAGCAGCAATGATTGCTAAAAAATCACCGAAAGGATTGAGTTGTAATTGTGAACCGCTAAAACTAATCAAATAGATTCCCATCATTGCAATGATAAAGCCTATAAAAAAGCGAATATGCGGCTTTTCTTCATGTAAAAAGAGGCAGGCGAAAATAACAGTAAAAAAAGGAGCAATGGAAATAATGACACCAACATTAGATGCTAATGTATAGGTCAATGCAATATTTTCAAAGAGATAGTATAATGTTACACCACATAAACCTGCAGCCATAAAGTAGAGTTCTTCTTTTTTGTGGGTTAAATGGAGATGATGAGGATAAATAGACCACAAGATTATGTAACCTATTAAAAAACGTATAAATAGAATTTCTATTGGGCTCAAAATATTGAGAAGAACTTTTGTTGATATGAAGGTTGTTCCCCAAATAATGATTGTTATCAATGCAGCACAGTGGCCAAAAGTTATTTTGTTTTTCATAGCTTTATGCCTTTTTCTAATATAGGTTCTTCATGAATAAAAATCTTTTGATATTGCTTAGGGGTTAAACCAATAAATTACTTAAAAAAGTGTGTAAAATGACTTTGATCAGTAAAACCAGTCATATATGCAACATCAATTGGTAATATACCTTGCTCAAGAAATTTCTTTGCTTTATCAAGTCGAACTGTTTGTAAATAGCGATAAGGTGATAAACCAATCTGTTTTGTAAAAGAGCGTAATAAATAGGACTTTCCGAAATGAGTCATTTTTAATAAATCATCTAATGTGATGTTTTCAGCAAAATGTTCATCAATATAAATACATATATTTTTAATTTCATCATTAGGTTCATCGATATTATCAAAATCAAAAGGAGTTGCATATTCTTGAAGAATTTGTTCTAAAAGAAAGAAAAATGCTTCTTCTTTTTCTAATTTAGGAGCATGATGTACAATAGCATCATACAATTCTCCAATAGATTGTGTAATATCACTTTGAAAAATAACGTTTTGAGTAAAATGTGGCATATAGGCATGACCAGCAATTTCTTCAACAGCTTTTAACATAATATCAGGATTAATATTTACTGCACGATAATCTAATATTTCACCATTTACAGGTGCGCAAAAGTGATTATCATGGGGATTAAAGATAAGCAAATCACCAGCTGTTACTTCATAATTCTGACCTTTACAACAAAGGTGGCGTTTGCCACCTTCAACAAAACCAATGACATAATATTCATGAAAATGATTTGGAAACTTTTGAACAATTCCACTGAGGTTATAGGCTTCTATAGCTAAGTCACAATCATAATAGACATGACGTTGTTCTTGAATTTGAGACATAAATGGATTTCCTCCTTGTGTTCATTCTAGCATTTTGTCAATTCATTTTCTTGTATGATATGACACTTTAATAGAAAATCTCTCCTGATTCAAGAGAGATTAAAAGCTTATCTGTTTTTTCATTTTCTTAAAAAGAATTGTTGATGTTGTTGCTGAAACGATTTCAGCAATTGGAAAACATAGCCAAATAAGATGAATATTACCTGTTAATGACAAAAGATATGCACAAGGCAATAAGACAAATAATTGTCTAATAAGTGATGTTAATAAACTATATGTACCTTTTCCAACAGCTTGGAAGAGTGCGCTGCAGACAATTGAATAACCAGCAAAGAGAAAGTGAATAGCAATAATTCTTAATGCTGGTGTTCCAATTTGAATCATGGCTTGTGAAGCATTAAAGAATCCTAAGAGGATTTGAGGTATGGATTCAAAAAGAATAACACCAATTAACATCATTCCAGTTGCATAAATCATAGCTAATTTTATTGTATCAAACATTCGCTTACTTTGTCTGGCACCTAAATTATAAGCAATAATAGGAATCATACCATTATTTAATCCAAAGACAGGCATAAAGACAAAACTTTGCAGTTTAAAGTAAACTCCGAAGACAGCTGTTGCTGTTGTAGAGAATCCAATTAAAATTGTATTCATTCCAAATGTCATGACACTTCCTATAGATTGCATAATGATAGATGGAATACCAACAGAATAAATTTGTTTAATAATTTGTATATTTGGTTTAAAGGATTTCCATTGAAATTGAATATCATGATTATATTTGAGATTTAAGACAATTGCCAATAGGCATGCAATGATTTGACCAGTTACAGTTGCAATTGCCGCTCCAGCGACACCCATTTTAGGCATTCCAAACAGTCCAAAAATAAAAATAGGGTCTAATATAATATTAATAATTGCTCCAAGTCCCTGTGTAATCATTGTATGGATTGTTCTTCCTGTTGCCTGTAAAAGTCTTTCAAATAAGAATTGGCTAAACAATCCAATTGAACATCCTACAACAATCATGGAATATTGTGTTCCAGCAGTTACAATTTCAGCATTACTTGTCTGGACGGTAAAGAAAAGATGAGAAAGTGTAAGACCGCCAATCATAAAAATAAGTGCAGTCATAAGAAAAATAAAGACTGAATTGGTTGCTGTATGATTGACATGTTCTTGATTCTTTTCACCTAAACTTCTGGATAATAATGCATTAACGCCAACTGCCGTTCCGCCAGCAAAAGCAATCATCAGATTTTGCAGCGGAAAGGCTAAAGAGACAGCAGTTAATGCATTTTCACTAATTTGGGCAACAAATACACTATCTACAACATTATACATTGCTTGTACCAACATGGAGATAATCATTGGTAATGACATGGATATCAGAAGTTTATTAACGGGCATTGTCCCCATTTTATTTTCTTGTACCATTACTTATTTATCTCCTTGTTGAAACAACTCAACAATGATATCAGCAACTTTCTCAATTCCTAAATCACTATTGATTGTTAAATCAAAGTTCTTTAATTGACCCCATTTTTTTGTTGTATAGTAATTATAATAATTGCTTCTTCTTTTATCTTTCTTCATAACATATTTCTTAAAGTCTTCCTGTTCTTCTTTATAATCTTCTTGAACACGTCTGATTCTTGATTCTAAAGGTGCATGTATGAAAATAGTAAAGACATCATCGTAATCTTCTAATATATAATCAGCACATCCATTGACAATAATACAAGAATCATGTTTAGCTAAATGACGAATAATCTTTGATTGCATAGCAAAGACCTGATCGTTCAATGGTAAAGTAAAAGCTGAAGATGACATAGTATACATAAAACTTGATGTTTTTTCTTCCGATGCCTTACGAATCGTATCAACATCAATTCCAAGTTCCCTAGCAGCAATATCAATAACTTCATTATCATAATAAACAAGACCTAATTTCTCTGCTACTCTTTGAGCGATTAAGCGTCCTCCTGAACCATATTCTCTAGCGATAGTCATAATTCTAGGCATAAAACATTCCCCCTTTATAATTCTATTCTAACATAAATCAAAAAATGATGACATTATTTTCACAAGATAAATTTATTGTTTTTAAGAAAACAAATTTGTATAATAAAAGCATAAAGTCATTCGGTAAAATGTCAAGAAAATAAATAAAATCTTTTTTAGATAAATCA
>NZ_CFJNYH010000035.1:0-31216 GCF_984815275.1 Coprobacillus sp. | reverse complement strand
AGAATTGGTATATTAGATTTATTACTCTTTGTATGAGTAACTTCAATATACCAGAAGTAAAAAGATTTTAGGAAGATTTCATGGAATAACAGCAAATATTGTTTCAGCATTGCTGGGGACTGTGACTCCATTTTGTTCTTGTTCATCAATTCCTTTGTTTATTGGTTTTACCAGTGCAGGATTGCCCTTAGGTGTTACCTTTTCATTTTTAATTTCGTCACCTATGGTTGATTTAGGAAGTTTAGTATTGTTGATGAGCATCTTTGGAGCAAAAATTGCGATTGCATATGTTATCATCGGATTGGTTATTGCAGTTATTGGAGGGACTATTATTGAAAAACTTCATATGGAAAAATATGTAGAGAATTTCATTATGAATGCAAGTGCAGTAGATATTAACTCTCCTACATTAACTCGTAAAGAAAGAGTCATATATGCAAAAGATCAAGTGGTTGAAACTTTTAAAAAAGTATTTCCATATATCCTGATAGGTGTAGGTATTGGAGCAATCATTCATAACTGGATACCTGAAAGTTGGATAGAAAGTGTTTTAGGAGGGGATAATCCGTTTGGAGTTATATTAGCAACAATTGTTGGGATTCCAATGTATGCTGATATTTTTGGAACGATTCCTGTTGCTGAAGCCCTGCTAGCTAAGGGTGCATTACTTGGAACAGTTCTATCATTTATGATGGGAGTGACAACTCTAAGTTTACCATCAATCATTATGTTGAAAAAGGCAGTAAAACCTCAACTATTAACATTGTTTATAGCAATTTGTACAGTAGGTATTATTTTAGTTGGTTATTTATTTAATATTTTCTCATTTTTATTGATATAGATTGGAGGAAAAAGATGGCTAATGTTGTTAATTTTAATATGGTTGTAGAGATTAATCAGCTGTTAAAAGAAAAAGAAATTGAATATTCAATTCATGCATTAGGTGGATGTACCTGTGCAGGATTAAGGCTAAAACAAGATGGAAAAGAGTATCCAGTAAATGAAATATTAGAAGTTATTAATAGTTATTTAGATCAAAAATGGATGAAAGTCAGACAAGATGATAAAGATCCATATATATTAAATGTTGAATCAAAATTTGATTTTGAAAAATAAAGGAGAGAAGATTATGAGTTTATTTAAAAAGAAAGAAGAAAAGAAAAGTTGTTGTTGTCAATGTTCTGTTGACGCAATGGAACAGGCTGAAGAAACAAAGAAAGAATTAGGTATTAAGATTTTAGGATCTGGTTGTGCTAAATGTAATAAGTTAGAAGAAAATGTAAGGCAAGCATTAGAAGAAATGAATATCGAATTGCCAATTGGTCATGTCACAGATTTTGCACAAATCGCTACTTATGGTGTTATGTCTACTCCTGCATTAGTTTTAAATGGAGAAGTTGTTTCTTTTGGTAAGGTATTAACAGTAGATGAAGTGAAGCATATTTTGAAAGTGAAATTATAGAAATTTATGGAAAAAAGATTAAAAATTGCTTTTGTATGTGTTCACAATTCGTGTCGTAGCCAAATAGCTGAAGCATTGGGTAAAAAGTTAATGAATGATAAATATGAATTTTATTCTTGTGGTACAGTACTAAAAAATCAAATCAATCAAGATGCAGTAAGAATTATGAAAGATCTTTATCAAATAGATATGGAAAAAGATCAATATAGTAAATTGATTACGGATATCCCTGAAGTGGATATTATGATTTCAATGGGATGTGAGGTAGGGTGTCCATATATAGGTAGAAACTTTGATGATAATTGGAATTTAAAAGATCCTACTGGGCAAGATGATGAATTCTTTAAAAAGATTATCAGTGATATTGAAAATAGAGTATTAAGTTTAAATTACAAATAATAGGTCAATTTGATCTATTATTTTTTTCTCAAACATATATTTAATGCTTTAAATTAATTACTGGTTAATAATTTATAAGAGGAGTGATATAATGTGTATATGTATCCAGATAATTTAAAAGGAAAACCGATATTATGGCTATGGTATTTAAGAGATATAGGAATCATAGGTATTGGTGCTATTATTTCAGTTATATTTATAAGTCAGGCAAATTTTTATCTGCCTATTGCTATAGTGGGATGTTATGCATTTATGACCATTAGACTTCAGGACACAAGTATATTTGATTTTATTCAATATGCCTGTGCCTTTTTTATTTTTCATCAGCAGTTTTATATATGGTCATATACGAGTCCGAAGACTGTCAATCAAAGTATAACAAATAAAAGAAAAAACAAATTTTTGAGAATGTGGAGGTAGAAAGTGAAGAAAAAGAAGAATAAGTCAAACAAAAAGTTAAAGTCTACAAGAGAACTTATCAATGCAAAGACGATTTCTAATGACAGTTTAAAACTGTTCAACGATGATGAAATCGTCTTTTTTGTTATTCAGCCACAAAACTTATCAGTTATGTCACAGGAAAATATTGGTGCAAAAATCTTTTCGCTTACAAATGTTTTGAAGGGACTGGCTGATATGGAGATGATCTGTCTGAACAGCAGGGATAATTTTGAGGATAACAAGCTCTTCATTAAAAAAAGGATATCAGAAGAGACTGATGAGGTCATTATTAATCTTTTAAAAAAGGATTTATATCATTTAGATCAGATACAAACTCAAACTGCAACCTCAAGATTATTTCTCTTGGCTGTTCGTATCAAACCAAATGATCAGGTGGAAACAGTAGCACTGATCCATCGTATTGAAAAACTCATCAAACTGCAGAATCTACAGGTAGAAAAAGCCAATAAGGAACAGATCAAAAATATGCTTGCTGTTTACTTTGAACAGAATGTCACATCAGATCAGTTTGAAGATTATGAAGGAATGAGGTGGTATCCAAATGATATTGAGGAATCCATTTAAGAAAAAAGAAGTCATCAGTGAAGAGGAAGTTAAAGTACAAGAATTTCTTGATTTAATTGCACCTTCTACAATACGATTTTTTACAGAATATTTTATATGTGGAAATACATATCGCTGTGTTTGGGCAATTAGAGACTATCCGATCTCAACAGATGAACAGGCACTTTTAAGATATATGGGTGAAAAGGATGGGATAACACTCCATATCTATGCAAGACAGGTTACACCTGCAGAAGAGAAGAAAATCATTTCCAATGCTGCGAATAAAAACAGGATGAAACAAAGCAATACTCAGGATTTGCAGGAATCCATCAATGCTCAAAGTAATTTAAAGGATGTTATAGGACTTATTGCTGATATGCATAGAAATAAAGAACCACTTATTCATTGTGCTGTTTATTTTGAATTGATAGCCAATGATTATGATGAATTAAAACTTCTTCAGACAGAAATGCAGACAGAACTTGTCAGAAGCAAGCTCAATGTTGATAGACTTCTTTTAAGACAAAAAGAAGGTTTTCTAGCCGTCATGCCTAGTGGTGTTGATACATTTAAGGAACAGTTTGAAAGAGTACTTCCTGCAACGAGTGTTGCGAATCTGTTTCCTTTCAATTATTCAGGAAAGACTGATGCACATGGTTTTTATATAGGGGCAGATAAATTTGGAAGCAATATCATCGTTGATTTTAATCAGAGAAGTGATGATAAGACAAATGCCAATATCCTTATATTAGGGAATTCAGGACAGGGAAAATCTTATTTGTTGAAACTTCTTCTTATCAATCTGCGTGAACAGGGGTTCTCTCTTATTAATCTAGATCCAGAACACGAGTATGAGGAGCTGACCAACAATTTGCATGGTGTGTTTATTGATATGATGTCAGGAAAGTATATGATCAATGTTCTAGAACCTAAGCTCTGGTCAAATGATTCAGAAGAGGATAATGATGAAGATGTCCCTGCAACCTTTAAAAAGACAACGGTTTTATCACAGCATATTTCCTTTTTAAAAGATTTTTTTAAGACTTACAAGGATTTCAGTGATGAACAAATTGACACTCTGGAGATTATGCTGACAAAGCTCTATAAGTTTTTTGATATTACAGAAAAGACAGATTTGTCTTTATTAAGACATGAAGATTTTCCTATTCTATCTGATTTATATGAATATATAGATGAAGAATATAAGCATTTTACTGAAAACAGAAACAATATCTATACAAGAGAAACACTAAGAGAAATTCTATTATTGCTGAACTCCATATGTGTGGGTAGTGACAGTAAATTCTTTAATGGTCATACCAATATTGGAGAGCATAAAATCATTACTTTTGGTGTTAAGGGATTATTACAGGCAAACAAATCATTAAAAAATGCGTTACTGTTTAATATTCTATCTTACATGTCTAATGAACTGTTAACAAGTGGGTACACAGTTGCAAGTATTGATGAGCTCTACCTGTTCTTAACAAATATGACTGCAGTTGAATATATTCGTAATTTCATGAAGCGAGTTCGTAAGAAAGAAAGTGCTGTTATACTGGCATCACAAAATCTTGAAGACTTCAATATAGAAGGAATTAGAGAACTAACAAAACCATTATTCTCTATACCAAGTCATGCTTTCTTATTCAATGCAGGAAATACGGATAAAAGATTTTATATTGATGCACTTCAGCTGGAAGAAAGTGAATATGATCTTATCAAATATCCTCAAAGAGGTGTGTGTCTATATAAATGCGGGAATGAAAGATACAACCTGGCTGTTCGTGCTCCAGAATATAAGGCTGCACTCTTTGGAAGTGCTGGTGGAAGATAAAGTTGAAGAGCCAAAAATTTGGTATTGAAATAGAGATGACTGGTCTAACCAGAAAAAAGGCTTCTGAGATAGTTGCTAAACATTTTCAGACTGACAGTCAATATGATGGAGGAGCTTATAGAGCTTATTCAGTTAAGGATAATGAAGGCAGGAAATGGAAACTTGTCTATGATTCCAGTATTACTGCCTATATAGGAATAAGAAGAACATATGACGATGATTACAAAGTAGAACTTGTATCACCCATATGCAAATATGATGATATTGAAGATATACAACAAATTGTCAGAAAACTTCGTAAGGATGGTCATGCAAAAGTTAATTCAAGCTGTGGAATTCATATCCATATTGATGCCTCAAAACATGATGCAAGATCACTTAGAAATATAACGAATATCATGTATTCAAAAGAAGATCTGATCTATAAGGCATTACAGGTTGAAGTGGCAAGAGAACATCGATACTGTCAAAAGGTTGAAGAATCATTTATACAGAAGCTGAATAAAAGCAAGCCTAAGAATTTAAGCCAGTTGAAATCTCTCTGGTACAACGGAGAAACAAGAAGAAGTCACTCCCACTATGATAACAGCAGGTATCATGCGTTGAATCTTCATAGTGTCTTTCAGAAGGGAACGATTGAATTCAGACTGTTCAATGGAACACTTCATGCAGGAGAAATCAAATCGTATATCCAGTTTTGTCTTGCTATTTCTCATCAGGCATTGACTCAAACAAAAGCGAGCAGAAGAAAAACACATTCATCAAATGAGAAGTATACATTCAGAACATGGCTGTTAAGACTAGGACTCATTGGGGATGAATTCAAAACTGCAAGGCATCATCTTTTAAAAAACTTAGATGGCTGTATTGCATGGAAAGATCCTCAACAAGCACTTGCACAGAAAGAAAGACTGAAAGCACAAAGAGAACTTGTACTGGAAAATCCTGTTCAAAATATTGAAAATACTGAAGAACTGGAACATGAAGGTATGTCCATGCAACAGCAGATGTAGAGAGGAGGTATCGTTATGAAAAAGTATTATATAGCTTATGGAAGCAATCTTAATCTTGAACAGATGAAAATGAGATGTCCAGATTCCAAACTCATAGGAACAGGGATGCTGAATAATTATCAATTGCTGTTTAGAAGCAACAATAGACATAATGCAGTTGCGACTGTAGAACCATGTCTTGGAGAAAAAGTTCCTGTTGGTATATTTGAAATATCAGAAAGGGATGAAAAATATTTAGATATCTATGAGGGATTTCCAAATCTTTATACGAAAAAACATATGACGATTCATAGTCAAAATATCAAAGATGAAGCTATGGTCTATGTAATGAATGATGGCTTTGATTACGGAATACCAAGCCAGTATTATCTCAATATCATTAGACAGGGATATAAAGACTGTCATTTGGATATGAAGTATCTTGATAACGCTGTTAAGGAAATCAGTGAAATTGTTGAAGAAATGGAAATCAAAGAGAAGTATCCATTAGGATATAAGGATATCAGACCATAATGAGTGTTAAATTAGCGAAACTTCTAGCAGTATTTGTTGGAAATAAGGATAGTACCATAGGAAAAATAGGAAAGGGTGCTGTGATAGCCATTATATCACTTTTTGTTGCAATCACTGTGCTTATAGGTGCAATCTTTTCTGATGGGATCAATTTTAATCAGAATATCGTCACTGATTTATTTGAAGGAAATCCCATCACAGAATTTCAGGGAGAACAGGCTCAATTCATCAATGATGTTCAACATGGACTATCACTGATTGATACAAAAATGAATGAAACCAATCAGACATTTACAAATGGAGCAACCCTCAACGCCTATCAGGTTAAAGGATATTTTATAGGATTGATGTTTTCCAAACAGAAGATGAACTTCGATGAAAATAAGGGAACGCTTTGGGTGAAGAGCTTTACGATAGAATCCAATGAAAATGAAGTTAAAAAAATTGTACCTACTTCTGTGAACTCGACGATCTATTCTCATTTGGAATCCAATTTATCAATGACCCTAAATGATGATACAAGAGAAGCAATGGAAAGAGTCTATGGTGGACTGATAGGAAATAATGGTGGAACAGTGACAACATTATCTAAAGAAGAAATGGATAAACTGTTAAAAAGTCTTCCTGAAGGAACAAGTGAATTAAGAAAGAATATTGTTTTACAGGCTGGCGATGCAGTTGGGAAAATTCCATATTACTGGGGTGGGGCTGCAAGCTGTGCAGGATATGAAGGCAATCACTTTGGTACAGTTATAACACCAGATTATAAAGGAAGAAACAGAAAAGGACTGGACTGTTCGCACTTTGTGGACTGGGTCTACTGGACAGTGATGAACAACAATCTAGGGAATACCAATACAACTGGTCAGATCAAAATGTGTAAAAAAATATCAGCAGGAGAATTATTACCTGGTGATCTGGCATTCCTTATGGATAGGCAGGGCAATACAACTCATGTAGGAATTTATGCAGGAAGAAATGAAAAAGGTGAGATGGTATGGATACATGAAAATTCACATGACAATAATGTTGCAGTTAATACTGTGTCTTATTGGAGTGGATATTACAGATTAAATATAATGGAAGGAAGATAAATAATGACAGATAAACAATTAGAAAAATATATGAGAGGAACATATCTTGGTGTTGTAAAAGGAAATTATGATACCTATTGCCGATTGAATTCAAAGGAAATCAATAACTTTGTTCAGAATGCTGGGAAATATGCAGATCTGGTTATTATAAAGTTAAGAAGCAATGAAATCATGTTTGATACGAAAGGACAGTTCATTCATCAAATTCTTCCTGAACTTTCTGAAACTGCAAGAACCAGTTATGAAGGACAGAAGATTATCAATCAGATTGCTTCAAAGCTGAATGAGATGATTGATGATTCAATAGAGGAAAAACCAATCAAAAAGGTTGAAAGATTTATAAAAGAAGCCTTTGGTCAGGAAATGATTGAAAATGATATAGTGGATTCACTCAAAGAATCAGAACAAAATGTTTCTTTTCAAGGTCATATCTTTTAGGTGTTGAAGATGGAAAAAGAAAAATTAAAGCTCACTGGAATATTAGAAGAAAGATTCCAGCATTATGATGAAGTGCTGGAAAATGGATGTAATGATCCCTTATGGGCTGATGGAGTCAATCTTAATCTGATAAGAAATCATATCATTATCGCCAAAAGAAACATAGAAGAAGTATTTTCAGTAGAAGATTATCCAGATGTTTATTACAGAATGACACCCAAGAAAATAGATGATGATTACATGGCAAAACCAGATAAAATACGAGAAAAGGCAAAAGAAGTATTAGATATGTTCAATAGCTACTTCTATCTGGAAGAACTCAAAAATGCCAGTTATTATCTTGATAAAAATCAATTGCTGGAAACTGGAATAGGAAGTGTACTATGTTTAATACAGTATCTGGATGAGGCTATAAAGGAAGATGATCTTGTTGGCATGAGAAGATTATCCAAAAATTCAGATTATAAAATGAAGGAATTTGAGAAAGCCTATGAAAATCTACGTGAAATCAATATGGAAGAAGAAAGACAAATTTCGCTGTTTGAAATGATGATGTAGAAGCAAAAAGAAAGAAGGTGCAAAAATGAATGAGAAACAAATTCAAAGGATCAAAGAACAGTATCCTCAGGGAACAAGAATAGAACTTAATCACATGGATGATCCTTATCATCCTGTGCCAGAAGGAACATTAGGGACTGTCAAGCATGTTGATGATGCTGGTCAGATCCATGTCAAATGGGACAATGGAAGAGGTTTAGCCATTATTCCAGAGGTAGATCACTTCAGTATTGTTAAAGAAAATAACAAGAATGAAATGATTGAAGTTATAGTTGTTGAACCAGACAAACATCCTAGAGTTGAAAGAATCACTAATGATTTAACAACTATGCAGACAATTGTAGGTGGAGATATCGAAGAAATCGGTTTAGATGATCATACTGTTCTTGTCTGTAACGAGGAAGGAAAACTTATTAATTTAAAGGCAAATAGGTGTGTTGGTCATGATATCATTGCTGGCACATTTTTTATTGCAGGAGATGATGGTGGAGAAGAACTCATCTCATTGAACGAAGAACAAATCAAAGAATATACTGAAAAATTTTATGAAATTGAGGAACATACTCAAGAAGAAATGCAAAGAAAAATGAGATTTGAATTTTACAGTTACTGATAAAAAGGAGAAAAATAAAATGAAATATATAGAAATCAAATTAAAATATCCAGATTCAAGAATCAGAGCATTACGTTCTGTTCTTGCGAAAAAGAATACAACATTAGAAACTGAAATGATGGAAGCATTATATCAGTTATATAAGAAAAATGTGAAACCAGAAGTAAGAGATTTCATTGAAGAAATGGAAGAACAGGAAAATGGTTCATTTAAAAAGCCAAAGCCAGCTAAAAATAATGTAACAGGCAATGGCAATGATTAGCACTGTTTGCGCATAATTCAAAACGTGTGCGATTTTTATGGGAAATGGGGATAACAATACCCTATTGAAAAGTATGAGGACGTGTGGCAACGTGTCAAAGAAATTGGTTAAAATACTGATTTTATTTCTACTTTGCCTGTGATATGAGAGTGGAAATTGGATGAAAAGTGCTTGTGCAGGTTAAAGCATCGGCGTCGCCGGCACCGAATGCAACCAACAATATCGGGCAATGCCCGCTATTTCTAGAGGTTTCCAGAAATTCAACTTTGACGTCATTATATTTAAAAGTGCGTTAAGTTCAGCGTCATTAAAAAAGAAACTCTTTATTTGTAAAGGAGTTTCAAGGTGGTCGTTATCAGCTCATTGAGTAAATTGTGCTGAAATATGTAGAATCATAAAATATAAAATGATATAATGCATGTGGAACAGCCATAACGGTAGGTGGTTATACCTTGGTCGTCTGACCGAAGGTACGTAATCCTTCGTTAACATAGATATCTATTCTAAAGAATAGAAATATGAAAAACGGAGGTGATTAACATGACATCTTATGAAACAGGTATGATAGTGTTAGGCATACTAACATTTACTGTGACTTTAATAGGTTTGATTGTTAAATTGCTTCTTGTCATTATTGATAAGGATAATAAAGCAAAAAAATAACTACCTCATGTGTCTGGTCAACTAGTGAGGTAGTTATTTCACTATTGTAAATCCAAGGCATAACCGCTTATCGGCTGTTCCTCTTTTCACTTACATTATAGTTTATGCTAAAGTGAAAGTCAACATACAATTTTTTATAAAAAAAGTAAAATGATGAGGTCAATTTCTGATAATGGATTGGCTTTTTTATTGGAGGAATGAATGGAAAAGAAACAAAGAACAACGATATGGCTCAGTCAAAATGTAATGAATGAATTAGATCAAATGAGTGAAAGAGCAGACTGCAGAAGTCGAAGTGAATTTATTGAAAAAGCCATCAAGTTCTATGATGGATATATAAGATCAGCAGATGAAAATCAATATCTTCCTATTGCACTTTCATCTGCAATGAATGGTATCATTCATACATCAGAAGATAGAATAGCTAAGGTTTTATATAAAAATACAGTTGAACTTTCCATGCTGATGAATATTTTGGCTGCGACTGCTGAGGTGGATGAAGATACATTAAAAAAGCTCAGAAAAAAATGTGCAAAAGAAGTCAATGGGACAAGAGGACAGATCACATTTGAAGATGCCTATAGATATCAGAAAAGTTAATTGCGAAAAGTCTGGATAAATGAAAATGGGTGTGGTAGTGTGTTGTGCTAAAGAGAGGAGAAGATGTTATGGAAAAGATTTTGGAATGTTTATGTTCACAATGGATGAACCATTCACCCAGTTTTTATGAAAGAAAAGAGGTTGAGGAACAGTATGAAAAGATGCTTGAAATTGAAAAGCAATTAGAAAAACATTTTCATGAAGATGATCTTGTTTTGATTAGGCAGGCACTAGACGAACAATCTAATTGTGATTCAATGCAGTCCTTCGATTACTTTGTTCAGGGAGTCAGATGTGGAGTTCAATTATATGATGAAATCAAGGAAGCTGATATCAATCAGCTATATGGTCTAAAGTATGGATGATATTTTAAGAACAATCTATATGGGAAATCTTATTCCTATGGATCACGTATGTCCTAATAGAGAACTCATCAAAAAAGATAGCGAAATGCTAGATGAAATGCATCAAAAAATCATTGAAGCATTAATAGAAAAATATGGAGAAAAGGAAGCAAAAGATATTGATGATGCATTTATAAGTGCAGGGTCTGGAGTCACTAATGAAGAAATGTACTGTTTTTTTAAACAGGGATTTTATATAGGCTATGATATTGCAATGGCTGTTATGAAAAGAGAATAATGTAGGTAAAGGATCATCTTCATGGTGGTTCTTTTTATTTGGGAGGTGCTAAAGATACCAAGAATTATTGTCAAGACTGGCTATATCAAAGGAAAAGCACATAAGGAATATTATGTTCAATATATTGCAACAAGAGAAGGTGTGGAAAAATACAAAAGTGATCATGGAGATAAGCCAGCAACTACAAAACAAAAACAACTGATCAGTCAGTTGATGAAAGATTATCCAGAAGCAAAGAAGATGTTTGAATATGATGATTATACTTCAAATCCCAACAGAGAAAATGCAAGTGAGTTGATTTCCTCTGTTATTGACAGCAACATCCATGATATAGCAACAAAAGAAAATTATGTTGATTATATTTCCCATAGACCACGTGTTGAAAAGCTGGGAGAACATGGTCTATTCAGTGATCACGGCTATGAAGTTCATTTAAAAGATGTTATTGATGAAGTAGGAAAACATGAAGGAAATGTATGGACACATATTATTTCTTTAAAGAGAGAAGATGCTTCAAGATTAGGATATGATCATGTACAAAACTGGATGAGTTTATGTCAAAGCAAAAGAAATGAACTGGCAGAAGCCATGAAAATTGATGTTAATCATCTCAAATGGTATGCTGCTTTTCATAATGAAGGACATCATCCACATATTCATATGATCGTTTATTCAACTGATGTTAAAGAAGGATTTGTCACAAAACAGGGTATTGAAAAAATAAGAGGGATATTTGCGAAAGAGATTTTTAAACAGGATCTGATACAGACCTATAGCGAACAAACAGAAATACGAAATGAACTTAAAAAATACAGCCAGGATATTGTGAAAAAGATGTTACAGGGAATAGAAGTCAGTCATATAGATAATGATTATATATTTCGTAAAATCATGGAATTAAAGACAAGTCTGGAAAATTATCATGGAAGACTTGCTTTTGCATATATTCCTAAAGAGTCCAAACAGATCATTAATGATATCTTGAGGGAGATGGAAAAAAATGAATATCTTCAACAGCTTTACGAGCAGTGGCTAATATATAAGCAGGATATCCATTCAACATATAAAGATGAACTGTTAGAGAGATTACCATTGCTTGAACAAAAAGAGTTCAGGAGCATCAAAAATATGATTTTGAAAGAAGTGATGTCTTTCCAAACGAATGAGATATTTGATTTTCAGGAAATTCAAGAAACAGAAGATGACAGTCAATTATTTAATGACAATGATATAGAAGATGTTGAGGATACAAACAATAAAGGTTCAACTGCAAATGGATTTATACTTGAGTGGACAAGTGATTATAAAAGTGCTGTTGAATACTTTTATGGAAATGGGAATCAGGAGCAGGATATCAAAAAAGCTGAAGAACTGTTGAAAATGGAGTGTCAACGAAATAATGTTCTTGCCTATGCATTGCTTGGAAAACTGTATGCAGTTAATCAAAAAGAAGAACTCTCAAATCAGTTTTATGAAAAATCTTTTAAAGGATTTGAAGAACTGCTAAATGAAGCAGTTGAAAATAAATTTGTAAAATCGTATTGCAGTTATAGAGTAGGTAAACATTACCTTTATGGAATGGGAACAGAAATTGATTATCAGAAAGCCTATGAATATTTTGAACAGAGTGATAATCCCTATGCTCAGTATTCACTGGGAGTTATGTATCAAAGAGGACTAGGTGTTGATCAAAATAATGAAAATGCATTTGATTATTTTAAACAGTCAGCAACAAATGGAAATGTTTATGGAAACTATGAACTTGCAAGACATTATGATTATGGAATCGGATGTGAAAAAGATGAATATTTAGCCAGTTGCCATTATAAAAAAGCCTATCATTCATTTCAAGAAATGATTGAAAAACAGGAAGATGATAATCTTCTCTATAGACTTGGAATGATGACATTGAAAGGAAAAGGATGTGAAAAAGACATTGATAAGGCAATCTCTTATCTTGAAAAGGCAGTCAGTCTTGAAAATGAGAATGCTAAATTACTGCTTGCACAAATTTATCTACAGGAAGATGACTATGAAAATATTCCTAGAGCCATGAAATGGCTGGAAGAATCAGATAATCAGCTTGCCTGCTATATCTTAGGAAAAGAATATAGCAGTGGAGAACATATAGAAAAGGATACCGAAAAAGCAATCCATTATCTTTCATTATGTGATGATAATGAGTATGCCTTTTATAAACTTTTTCAAATCTATGAAGAAACTCAAAATCATGATTTAAGTCTTCACTATTTAAAGATGGCTTGTGATAAACAATTTGAACCTGCACTTATCAAAATGGCTCAATTACTTATAGAAGGTCAAAAAATAGAAAAAGATATTGATAAAGCTATCAATTATCTAAAAACTGCAGAATCAAACAATAATCAGTTTGCTCAGTATATGCTAGGCAAACTTTTTTTATTTGGAAAAGATGTTGAACAGGATGAGAAACTTGCAGTTGAGTATCTTCAAAAATCTGCACAGCAGGGAAATGAATATGCTCAATACCTATTAGAACATATGAATGACTTTTATCATCAGCCACTGGCACTAATGGCATCAAGATTTTTTCATCATGTGAGTCGCATTTTTCAAAGTCAGATGCCAATTAACAATCATCCGCTTGCAGGAACAGAAAGAAAACTGAAGCAGAAGATCATGCAAAAGAAATTAGCAATGGGTCATAAACAGGATGACCACACATTAAACTAGGAGGATTTTATCAATGAAAAAGAAAAAATATAATTTTAAGGATATTCAAAAAATAGGTGATAATAGACAAAATTTATCAAAAAGAAGAAATACTGCCATCAAAAAGAGAATCAAGGAAAGGAACAGGTAGACAATGGAAAGATACAAAAGGTTTTCTGATGAACAGATTTCAGTTGCCAATCAGGTCAATCTTGTTGAATATTTAAGACAACAGGGAGAAACACTCACCAAATCTGGCAAGGATATGAGATGGAACAGATATACAAGTGTAACCATAAGAGGCAATCAGTATTATAAATGGAAAACACAGGAAGGTGGCTATCCCATTCAATTTTTAAAAGAGTTCTATGGTTATAATTTCAAGCAGGCGATGGAACTTCTTTTATCTTTTGCGAACGATACAGGAATGATAGTTGATGTTCATCCTGAAGAAGAAGTAAAAAAAGAATTTATCATGCCAGAAAGAAATGATTCAATGAGAAGAGTTTATGGCTATCTGTTAAATGGCAGATGTATTGATAAAGAGGTTTTGAATGCATTTGTACAGAAGGGATTGATCTATGAAGATGCAGTTTATCATAATGCAGTTTTTGTTGGATATGATGAAGAAGGTGTACCAAGACATGCACATAAAAGAAGTACACTGATCAATGGTGGATTCAGAGGAAATGTTGAAGGATCTGATCCAAGGTATACCTTTCATTATTTAGGACAAAGCAATCAAATTTATGTTTTTGAAGCACCGATAGATATGCTTTCTTATATTTCACTGCATAAAGAAAATTGGCAGGAGCATAGCTATATTGCATTGAATGGACTTGGAACACAGGGACTGGAACATCTGCTGGATACAAATGATTCCTTAAAGAAAGTGTTTCTTTGTTTTGATCATGACGAAGCAGGAATAGAAGGTGCCGAAAGAGTTTTGGATGTGCTTCACGATAGACAGATGATTGATGCATCTATTATTCAGCCAAAGAATAAAGACTTTAATGAAGATCTGAAAGAACTTCATGGCATTGAAGTTATCAAGGCGGTTGATAATCCTAAATATATGGAAATGTATACTGAAATTGAAAATTTAAAGAATTCACATTTTCAATTAACAGGACATGATGAAATCACACATACAACCATAGGCAATCAGTTTATGAAGGTCTATTATGCTTTCAATAAAAATGGAAAAAATGACTTTTATAATCTTAATAAACAGTCAGAAAAATTATTAAAGCTCGTTTTAACTATGGAACATCAGCTTTTATATAAAGATGTTCCTTTTACTAAAGAATCAAAGGTATGGGATACATTAAAAGATGATTATCGAGCTTATAAGGATAATGGAAATATTAATAAATCCATTCATAATGTTTTTAACAGCTTGAAAGATATTAAAACAGGATTAGATAATCATGAAAGTAATCAAATACTGGCAGATATTTATAGACAATGTTCCAGTGATCTATTGAATATGAAATTACAAATCAGAAGGGAGTTAGTCAGGAATATGGAAATGAAAGAAAAATTAGGACTAGAGGAAAGTCTAAGACCAGAAGCGAAGATGATAGGTGAAGATGGAAATGTTTTTAATTTAATGGGAATATGTTCAAATGCCTTAAAGAAAGCAGGATATCCAGAAAAGTCAAAAGAAATGTTTGATAGAGTGACATCATGTGGAAGCTATGATGAAGCCCTAGCAATTATGAATGAATATGTGATACCTACAGGAGATGAACAATCATTTGATGATGCTTTTGATATGGAAATGAAAGGTTATTAAAGGCAAATCAGTTTAATTTAGAGAGGAGGTCAATGTATGGATGATAAGATAACGTTTATATTTATAGGCTGTCTTTTTTTTATATTTATAGGATGTGCTGTTGTCTTTGGGAATAACTATAATCTTGATCGTATCAAGTCCAAAACAGTTGGAGATGGACAGCATGGAACTGCAAGTTTTGCGACTCAAAGAGAAATCAATAATACTTTTAAGAAAATTGATTTCAATGCGAATAAATGGCGAAATAGAATTAATCTGCCAAAGCATCAGGGATTGGTTGTTGGAACACAGATCAAATTCAATAAAACGACCTGTTATATTGATACTGATGATATTCATTTACTTATGATAGGTGCTGCTGGTGTTGGAAAGACAGCACATTTTTTATATCCCAATTTGGAATATGCCTGTGCTAGTGGGATTTCCTTTATTACAACTGATACAAAGGGGGATCTTTATAGAAATTATGGTGCAATCGCAAAAGACTATTATGGCTATCATGTCTCGGTCATTGATTTAAGAAATCCATTATTTTCTGATGGAAATAATATGCTCCATCTGGTTAATAAATATATGGATCTCTATAAGCAGGGTAGACATAATTTAAGTCTAAAAGCAAAGACAGAAAAGTATGCCAAGATCATTGCAAAGACAATTATATTCAGTGATGGAGAAAGTGCATCGAACTACGGTCAAAATAGTTTCTTTTATGATTCTGCAGAAGGACTACTGACAAGTGTGATTCTTATTATTTCTGAATTTTGTCCTGCAAGACAAAGACATATTGTGAGCGTATTTAAACTTGTTCAGGATTTACTGAAGCCATCAAAAATCAAAGGAAAATCTAGCTTTCAGGTCATGATGGATTTGTTGCCAGACAATCATAAAGCCAAATGGTTTGCAGGTTCTGCATTGAATACAGGAGAACAGGCTATGATGTCAGTATTATCAACAATCCTCTCAAGGCTGAATGCATTTATTGACAGTGAGATAGAACAGATACTCTGTTTTGAAACAGCTGTTGATATAGAGAAATTCTGTGCTGAAAAATCAGCCATTTTTTTAGTTATGCCAGAGGAAGATAATACGAAACACTTCCTTATCAGTTTATTTATTCAACAGTACTATAGAGAAATGCTGGCATATGCAGATGAACAGGGTGGACGATTAAAGAATAAGGTCATTATGTATCTAGATGAAATAGGAACAATACCAGCTATACAGTCAGCAGAAATGATGTTTTCAGCATCCAGATCAAGAAATATATCAATTGTTGCGATTATTCAATCACTTGCACAGCTGGAAAAGAACTATGGTAAAGAAGGGGCATCTATCATTATGGATAACTGTCAGGATACATTGTTTGGGGGATTTGCACCTAATTCAGAAACAGCAAAAGTCATGAGTGAAAACTTAGGATATAAGACTGTTTTAAGTGGCTCTGTCAGCAAGGGTAAAAATGATCCATCACAATCATTGCAGATGATTCAAAGACCGTTGATGACAACTGATGAGTTAAAATCAATGCCTAAGGGAAACTTCATACTTATGAAAACAGGAAAGAATCCCATGAAAACAAAGTTAAGACTTTATAAGAAATGGGGTATAGAGTTGAGTGGAGAATATAAAATGAGAATGAGAAATCATAGAGAAGTTGAATATGCGAGTATGTATGAAATTGAATCGATATTAAAAAGCAAGAATCAGAATATAGATAATATTATGCAACACATTGACTTCCAATCCATTAAAAGGGGAGGTGTTAAAGTTGAATAAAGACTATATGTATTTTTATACAAAAGTTTCAGGTGCAAATATTTCACCAACAGCAAGATCAGTTTATCGAGCATTACTTCAGTATGCGAACAGGAAAACATGGTCTTGCTTCCCTTCTGTCAATACCCTATCAAGAGATACAGGATTAAGTTCAAGAACAATAAGAAGATCTCTTCAAGTATTAGAAAAAGAAGAACTGATATTAAGAATTCATAGAACAAGAGAAAATAACGGAAATACAAGCAATATGTATTTTTTAAATTAATGTTTTTTGTAAGGATGACTATGTCCTTTTGAGGTCACTAGGATAGTGACATAATGTCATAACTGTAACTTTAAAATTGAAATATATATTTACAGAGAAAATATTTAAATACATCAAATAATTAGATTTATATATAGTATAATATTCTATTAGAGCTATTATTAAAAAATTCAAATATTGATTTTGCATTTATGTGTCATGTGTTTAATCAAATTAAATTATGAAATAATCTTCTTAATACAATAATTGAGATTATAGACAGTATAATTTCTGTAACAAATTGAGCATATGCTAAACCATAAAGAGGGAAGAATGAATTTAAAATAATTAATGATGGAATTTCTAAAATAATTTTTCGGGCAATTGCAAAGAAAAATGCATATTTTCCCATGCCAACAGCTTGAAAAATAGCTACAGATAAATAATCAAGGCACAAAAATGGTATGCCTAAACTAAAGCCTCTTAGTAATTGACTTCCATAAGTACTAATATCAGAACTATTCATGAATACACCAACAAAAGACTTAGCAAGGATAAATGAAACAGAAGAACATAATATTAAAAATATTAACATAACATTTCTTGTGTAATTAACAGCATTTTTCATTCTTTTATAATTTTTACTTGCATATGTATAACTGATTAATGGCATAATTTCTTGTGAGCCACCTAAGGCTATGTTGAGAGGTATAGAATTAATTTTTTGAGCAATGCTCATAGCTGCTACAGCAGTTGCTCCATAAATAACAGTAAAATTGTTTAATATTGTCATACTTGTCACATTTAATAAAGTTTGAATAGAAGCAGGTACGCCAATACTACATACACCATAATCAACTTTTTTATTTAATACCAAATCTTTTATAGAAATACTTGCAAACATTTTTTCTCTTTTTTTAAAGAGAATAATAAAGTAGAAAATACATGATGCACAATTTGATAAGAATGTTGCACATCCTGCTCCACTTGCTCCCATATTCAATCCCCATGGTAAAACAAAAATAGGATCAAGAATAATATTGAGAATACATCCCACTGCAACTCCTGCACTTGCGAGAACTGATTTGCCTTCTGCACGAATAATGTTTAACATGACTATATGTAAAATTGTTGGAAGGGCACCTAAAGTCACAGTCCAAAACATATAGATATTTGTAGCAAACTCTGTATTGACTTGGACTCCCATAAGTTCCATGATTGGCTGTTTGAAAATCGTATAAACAATGAAAAATAATAATCCTGAAAATAAAGTGCCATAAAAACCAAAAGCAGAACTTTGCTTAACTGTTTTATAATCTTTAGCATCTAGTGAACGACTCATCATACTTGCTGTACCAACACCAAGTAAATTACTAATGACATTAAATGCTAGCATTATTGGAGCTGCTAATGTAATTGCCGCATTTTGAATAGGATCAGCTAGCATCCCAACAAAAAATGTATCTGCCATATTATATATAATGACAGTTAGTGAACTTAAAATCATAGGAAGAGCTAGTTTTATGACTGATTTAGAAACAGGGATATATTCAAATAATTCTATTTTTTCTTCATTTTGCATTAATTTAACCTCCTTGTTATTATTTATTGTATTAATGTTGATTATTCATCATTTATCAATTATAATTTTTATGATATTTCTATCAATGGTCAGTTTTAGAATTTTGTAGATTATGCCACATTTAAAAAATAATATAGATTAAAGGAGTCAAAATGAAGAGAGAATCACAAAATGATTTGAGATATATTAAAACAGAATCACTTATTCAAAATACTTTTAAAGCAATGCTGTTAGAAATGGATTATTCACAAATAACAATTAGAAAATTAGTAGAACGTGCTCAAATCAATAGAAAAACCTTCTATTTACATTATCAAAATTTAGATGATTTACTTGTAAATCAACAAATTAGTATATTGTCAAATTTTTTTAAAACACTTCCAGATAAATGGAATGTAGATGATTTAGAAAAGTTTATTAGAAAATTGTTTTTATTTTTAGCAAATGCTAGTAATGTTGATAATAAGATTATGTCTATTCAAGGACATTTGACTTTTTGTAAAAGTCCGAGTGATTATATAAGGGAACAAATGTTTAATTATCTTAAATCTTATGATAACTTTTCAAAGTGTCAGGATTACGAGGCTAATATTTTTGTATCATATTTATATGGTAGTTTTATAATGATATATAGTCAATGGATCATTGATGGGAGGAAAATACCTGTGGAAAATATGATTCAATTTATAACAAAATTGATTTCAAAAGGATTATCTGAAAGTCAATTGCTTTTACAATAATTATAATAAATCAAATAATTTTATTAGAGGTTTTTTTAGAAGTTATAGGAGGGTGATTATGCATGAAAAAGAAAGATTTAATTTTATCATATATGCAAAGAACAGTTAGTGTTGCTGATAAAGAAAAGCTTTTTACAACTCAAGAATTAGTTGATCATTTTCATATGCAAAGAACGAACATATCATCTATACTTAATCAGTTGGTTAAGGACAATAAATTAGAAAAGATAGATGGAAGACCTGTATTATATAGATTAATAAATCTCAATCAATCAAATGAGAAATATGATTTAGTATTTCAAAAAATGATTGGTTGTAATGATAGTTTAAAAAATGCTATAAAGAAGGTAAAGTCAGAATTGATATATCCAGATAAAAAGCATATGTTTCTTTTTATTGGATCAAGTGGTGTTGGAAAAAGCTTTTTTGTTCAAACGTTATTTGAATATGTTAAAGAAAGAAAAATGGTTTCTAAAAAGGCTCAATTGCTCAAACTTAATTGTAAATATTATATGAACCATGAAAATGACTTGATAGATGTTATAAAAAGTGCTGCTTTATTAAAGCAGGTCGAAGATGGAATTATGTTTGTTGATAATGTTCATTTAATATCACGAGATAAACGAGCAATTATCTACGATTTAATAACATTACAATCAAAAGAAGGTCATTTTATTTTAGTTTTTTCATCAGATAAAAATGTAGATGAAGATTTTAGAAAAAATTATTTAGAATGTATGAATGTTATTATTGATATACCTGATCTAATGGATAGAAGTTTAAATGAACGATTTGACATTATGAAGAATACTTTACAAAAAGAATCACAAAAAATTGATAAAAATTTTATTATAGATGCTGAAGTATTATTGTGTTTACTACTATATCATTGTGAAAGAAACATTAAGCAATTCATAAACGATATCAAAGAAGGCTGTGCAAGTGCTTATTTAAGAGAAATAGATTATAATAATGAAAATATCCACTTATATTTATATGATTTCCCTAAATATGTCAAAAAAGGATCTATTTTTTATAAAAGCCATGCAGCTGAATTGAGTGAATTTGTTTCGTATGATTATGTTTATTGTTTTACAAAAGAATCTGTTGAAAAAACAAAAGATGACTTTTTGTTAGAAAAACATCAAGATAAATATAGTTATTTAAAAGATATGACTTTTAATGAAAAATCATTTCAAAATTCAAAAATAAATGTATTTTTAAATAAATATAATAAAGAAATAAAAAGTAAGAACATAGATGAAACATCGTTAAGTAAAATTGTAAATAATGAGATCATCCAATTAGTAAAAGATTTTTTAGATTATGCATCACGTAAATTGGACCGTTTTTTTCCAGACTCAGTTTTTTATGGCTTGTGTTTACATTTACAATCTCTTGTAGAGCATCCAGAAGTTCGAAGTTATAGTGATGATTATATAGAACAAACAATAAAGGAAAACCAGAAAGAATATGTATTAAGTTTGCAACTTCTAGATACAATAGAAGAACAATTAAATGTACATATTGAACTAGAGGAAGCATCATTAATAACTATGTTTATTTGTGAAAAGAATCAAGCTATAGAAGATGATGGATTTCCTGTGTTTTTGATTGCCATGCATGGTAGTCAAACAGCATCCTCACTTGTTGATGTTGTTAAAACTCTTGTAAAGACAGACAAAGTTTATGCTTTTAACTTATCTTTAGATAAAGAAATTATAGATGCATATAATGAACTTAAAAATTTTATCAAACAAATTAATATGGGAAAAGGGATATTGATGATGTATGACATGGGATCATTAAAAACTATGGCTCAAGAAATCGCAGATGAAACTGGTATTAATATCCAATTTATTATATCTCCAACCACTTTAATTGCATTAGAATGTGCTAGAAAAATGGAAACAATTCATGATCTGGATTCAATTGTATTAAGTATGAAGGATAGTTACGAAAAATACTTTCCATCTATTGTCGATAATTATAAGAGGGAAATTAAAAAGGATATTATTATTACGTTATGTATGACAGGAGAAGGTGGAGCCTTACAAATAAAAAGATATTTGGAAAAAATCATTGAATTTCGTGATATTGATATTATACCTTTATCTATGAAGGATAAAAACCAGCTTATTTCACAGATTAACCACTTAAAGGAAGAACATAATATATTATATGTTATAGGAACGTTTAATCCGCATTTACATGGAGTTTCATTTATTTCTATTTCTCAATTATTTAATACACCTATTGAACAATTATCAGAATTATTTAGTGTGAATGGTAAGTTTTTACCAACAAAAAAGAGAATTAAATATTCATTGATATTTAAGAATATAGAGGAACAAATGCCTGATTTTGATATTGACTTATTGAAGGAAAATTTAATTCAAGCAATTCATAAAATTGATGTAAAATATCCTTTAAATCAAAATAAACGAATAGGTTTGATTATGCATATAAGTCATCTTATTTATCAATTGGTTCACCAACAAAATATTAAACAGATAAGAGATTATAACAAAATAATAATGGCAAATAAGAAAATATATAATTATCTTTGTGATGTTTTTTCAGATATAGAGAAAGTCTTTGAAATTAAATTCTCAGATTCAGATATCGCAATGATTATTAAAATGATTAAGGAAATCTAACTTTTAAAGTTGGATTTTTATTTTTAAGTGTATAAAGTGTATGTTTTTTAAATAGGCAGTTATAAAAAGAGTGAGGGTATTTTTAATGAGAAAAAGTAAACTTATTTTAGCAATATGTATCATAAATAAAGAGCAAAATCAAAAGTGTATAAATAAAGAAAATAGTGTATAAAAAGTTAAAAATCGATTCATTTGAAGTGATTTGAAAGAATACAAGATTCATTGTATATTGATATCGTTGAACAAGGAAAATACAAAGATCGATCAATTATTAGAATTTGTTTAATGATTTTATAAAAAAATGAGGTGAAACAATGGATGTAGAACAAATTGCTTTTACAATTATTGCACATGCTGGTGAAGCAAAATCATTAGCATATTCAGCATTAAGAGAAGCTGAAAAAAACAATTTTGAAAAGGCAGAAAATCTTATTAAAGAAGCACGAACTGAAATTAATCAATCTCATCAAAGTCAAACTGATCTTCTTACGAGTGAAGCAAACGGAGAAAAAACACCTATTAATGTTTTACTTATTCATTCTCAGGATCATCTTATGACGAGCATGTTAGCTATTGATTTTATTCAGGAACTTATCAAGATTTACAAAAAGACATTTGAAAAGGAGTAAAAAAATATGAAAATATTATTATGTTGTGCCAATGGACTTTCTACAAGCATATTGATGCAAAAAATGAGAAAATGGGGAAAAGAAAAAGGAATAGAGTTAGAGGTTATTGCAAAACCTTCAAGCGATATTGAAAATGTATATAAAGATTATGATTGTATTTTGGTAGGGCCACAAATTGCTTATCAATTGGAAGAAATTAAGGGTATTGCGGTAGGAAAACCTGTTGATAAAATTAATCCAGCTGATTATGGTTTAGGAAATGTTGAAAACATAATGAAGCAGGTTCATAAATTATTAGATAAATAGGAGGGGATAAAAATGGAAAAATTTATGAAATTTTTAAATGAAAAACTAACACCTCTTGCAAATTTCTTTGGTAGACAGCGTCATTTATTAGCTATGCAAAGAGGTTTCATGGCAATGATTAGTTTTATATTTATTGGTGCTGTATTCATGATTATTGCCAATCCACCAGTTACAGCGGATATGGTAGCGAATGGTGGGATATTATCCATCTTTTCAGGATGGGTTAATTTTGCAGCAAAATATAAAATGGTTATATTGATTCCATTTAATATGACAATGGGAATGTTAGGTGTTATTGCTGCTTTTGCAATTGCTTATAACTTAGCATCAAGTTACAAAATGTCAGCAATGAGCTCAGCATTAACATCAGCAATCATCTTTATGTTAACTGCTGCACCTGCTGGATATTATGCATTGGCAGATGGGTCAGTTGCATCTATGATGAAAACAACATATTTAGGATCACAAGGATTGTTTACAGCAATTGTTGTGGCAATAGTAACAGTGGAAGTAACAAGATTCTGTTTAAGCCATCATTTGACAATTCGTCTTCCTGAATCTGTACCACCATTTATTTCAGAAACTTTTAGTTTAATTATTCCAGGTGTCCTTAATACTATTATTTTCTTTGGTGGAAATTTATTGATTCAAGCATATGATCCAACAATGACACTACCAGCACTAATTGAATTTGTATTAGGTAAACCATTAGGTGGATTATGTAATACTTGGCCAGGTGCTATTGCTTTATGTATCATTAGTTCATTATTCTGGTGCTGTGGGCTTCATGGAACAATGATTTTGATGCCTTTTACAACAGCTATTGGTATGCAAGTTGCAACACGAAATATGGAATTAGTCGCAGCTGGTAAAGATATTATTTTCCAACCTGCAATGTTTGGTGATGCTGGAAATTTATTAGGGGGAGCAGGTAATACATTTAGTTTTGTTCTCTTATGTCTTTTATTAGCACATTCAAAACAATTAAAGGCTTTTGGAAAAGCAACAATTATTCCAAGTTTTTGCAGGATAAGTGAACCAGTATTATATGGCGCACCAATTGCCTTTAATCCTATTTTGATGATTCCATTTATTGTAGGAACATTGCTTAGTAATGCTTTATATACTATTTGTTGTATGACAGGATTAATTACACCAATTTATTTGCAAGTTGCTGGAACATTCCCGATTTTTATTAACAGTTTTATCAAATGTTTGGATTTTCGAATTATTATATTTGAAATTGTCCTTATTGCTATTCTTGCGGTTGTTTGGTATCCATTCTTTAAAATTTATGATAGTCAATTAGGTACAAAAGAAAAAATGAAAGAAGAAGAAATAGATAGTAATAACATTGAGGAGAGTATTGCTTAATGAAGAGGAAACAGTTGGGATTTCCTGATCACTTTCTATGGGGTGGAGCAACTGCAGCTAATCAATGTGAAGGTGCACATTTAGAGGATGGTAGAGGTTTAGGGCATATTGACCTTGTTCCTCAAGGAAGTGAAAGATGGAATGTTATGAGTGGAACATTAGATTCTTTACAACAAAAGCCTAATACGTATTATCCTAGTATGAAAGGTA
The DNA here is from genome assembly GCF_984815275.1 of Coprobacillus sp. Classification (NCBI taxonomy): domain Bacteria; kingdom Bacillati; phylum Bacillota; class Erysipelotrichia; order Erysipelotrichales; family Coprobacillaceae; genus Coprobacillus; species Coprobacillus sp. Next base: position 6,104 of record NZ_CFJNYH010000035.1, on the reverse strand, counting down.
TAGATTTTTATCATCATTATAAAGAAGATATTGCGTTATTTGCAGAAATGGGATTTAAAGTATTTAGAATGTCTATTGATTGGGCAAGAATCTTCCCTCTTGGTATTGATGAAAAACCAAATGAAAAAGGTTTACAATTTTATGAAGATGTTTTTAATGAGTTACATCTTTATGGAATTGAGCCCCTAGTTACAATGACACATTATGATATCCCTTTAGAATTGGTTAAAAGATATAATGGATGGGAAAGTCGAGAAACCATAGAGTGTTTTAAAAAATATGTCAAAACCATTTTAACTAGATACAAGGGAATGGTGAAGTATTGGTTAACTTTTAATGAAATTAATTGTATTACATCTCTGCCATATTATGCAGCTGGTGTTGTTATTAGAAGTGAAGAGGAAAGACTGCAACAAATTTATACGGCAGTTCATCATGAACTTGTTGCCAGTGCATGGGCTGTAAAGATAGCTCATGAAATTGATAAAAACAATATGGTAGGATGTATGTTGGCAGCTGGAGTGACTTATCCATATCGTTGTGCTCCAGAGGATGTTTGGCTTGCTCATGCAAGTGGACGAGGAAAATTCTTCTTTTCTGATGTTCTTGTAAGAGGAGAGTATCCTGAATATAAGCTTAAAGAATTTGAAAGAATTGGGTTTGATATTCCATTTTTTAAAGAAGATAAGGAAGTGTTAAAAAATCATACAGTTGATTTTATATCTTTTTCTTACTATTCTTCACAGCTTGTTTGTGCAGATCAAAATGTGATTGCTGAAAAGGCTGAAGGGAATGTTTTTCCTACATTGAGAAATCCATATTTGAAAGAAAAGGATACAGCATGGAAGTGGCAAATTGATGCATTGGGGTTAAGAACAACACTTAATCAATTTTATGAACGTTATCAAAAACCTCTATTTATTGCTGAAAATGGGGTAGGTGGTATTGATACTTTAGAAAATGGTCGTGTGCATGATGAGTATCATATTCATTATCTTAGAGAACATATCAAGGCTATGAAGGATGCTATAACATTAGATGGTGTAGATTTAATGGGTTATACATCTTGGGGATGTATTGATTTGGTATCAGCTTCAACAGGTCAAATGAAAAAAAGGTATGGCTATATTTATGTTGATGCAGATGATTTAGGTCAAGGATCATATCAACGTTACAAAAAAGATTCATTTGAATGGTATAAAAAAGTTATTGCAACAAATGGTGAAGATTTAGATTAATATATATTTTTTCTCCCTTAATTAATCATCATTATATATTGAGCAAATAAAGTACATGCTTGCATGTACTTTATTATTTATGAAAGGAGTGTTATATTCATGAGTCGAAAAATTATCTTTTTTGATGCTGATGGAACAATTATTAATAAAACATTTATTTCATCTCAGACAGTAGCATCCGTTAATCAACTAAAAATGAATGGACATATTCCAGTCCTAGCTACTGGAAGGGCTAGAAAGTCTATTCAACAGATTGTAGATATATTGGATTTGAAATATTTGATTTGTTCTAGTGGAAATCATATTATCATAAATGATCAAGTTATTTTTCAAAACTATTTATCTTATAATGAATTGCAGGAAATTGTTTGTTATTTTGACCTGTTTGGACTAAGGTATACTTTGGAATGTGCAGATTTTAATTATATTCAAAAAGGAACCGAAGATTTACATTTAAAAAGAATGATGTTTTTAAATAGAGGAGAAATAGATATAGAAAATCTTAAAGAATCATTTCAACAAAACTATCGATTTATTAAAGATTTAAAGTCATTAAAAGTCCAAAAGATTCATTGGTATGAAGACCCAATAATGTATTATGAAAACCCTTCTCCACTAGATTATCAAAATATATTTGATTATTTTCATAATAAATATCAGGTTGTTCCTATAATGGGGAATCCTCTATCTATTCATGGTGAAATCAGTAAAAAAGGAGTATCTAAAAAATCAGGAATGGAGAAAGTGTTGGAGTATTTTCATGCAGATATCATAGATACATATGCAATTGGAGATGACTATAATGATCTTGAAATGCTTCAATATGCCAAGCATACCATTGCTATGGGACAGGCACCTAGAGAAATAAAAGAAGTTTGTGAATTTATCACAGATGATATTTATCATGAAGGATTTACAAAAGCAATGAATCATTATCAACTAATAAATGGGGATTAATCATGAATGTAGATATGAGTAAAAGGCAAGACTTGTTTGAAACAATGCCAATTATGAAGGCAATTATGATAATGTCCTTACCGATGGTTTTGAGTTCACTTGTTACGATATTATATAATCTTTCTGATACATTCTTTGTTGCAACATTGAATGATTCGTTGCAAACTGCTGCTGTGACTTTATCTGCTCCTATTTTACTTTCTTTTAATATTGTTAATAATTTATTTGGTGTTGGTAGTTCAAGTTTGATGAGTCGTATGCTAGGGATAAAAAAATTTGATATAGTCAAAAAAGTTTCAAATATTTGTTTTTATTGTTGTGTTGGGTGTGGGGTCATTTTTTCTCTGTTATTTATATTTTTTGAACATGAATTTTTAGTGATTTTAGGTGTAGATTTGCAAACTATGGCTGCTACACAAGAGTATATGTTTTGGACAGTAAAATTAGGTGCTACACCAGCAATATTAAACGTTGTAATGGCTTATTTAGTTCGTTCTGAAGGTGCCTCACTACAAGCAAGTATTGGAACGATGAGTGGGTGCTTTTTAAATATTATATTAGATCCGTTCTTTGTATTACCACAATATTTGAATATGGGAGTAGCTGGTGCTGGAATGGCAACATTTATATCTAATTGTATAGCTTGCTTGTATTTTATTGTTTTTATAATGCTTAAAAGAAAGCAGACATTTATTGATATTTCACTATTATCATTTCATTGGGATTGGAAAATAATTAAAGAAATCTTTGTTGTAGGAATACCAGCAGCTATCCAAAATTTATTAAGTGTTATAAGCATGACAGTACTTAATCATTTTACTGTTTTTTATGGTGTTGATGCTGTTTCTGCAATGGGTATATCACATAAAATTGTTATGATTCCACTACAAGTTGTTTTGGGGTTCTCTCAAGGAATTATGCCGCTTATAAGTTATAATTATGCTAATAGAAATGTTCAAAGAATGAGGAATGTATTATATGTATCGCTTAAATTTTCAATTTCAATACTAATTGTTTTGTGTATTATATTTATGATGTTTGCTTCATATCTTATGAGCATTTTTGTGGATATTCCTCATGTAATACAAATGGGAAGTGTATTAATCAGATTTTCGTGTGTACAACTTCCGTTTTTATGTATAGATTATGTTACTGTATGTGTTTTTCAAGCGTGTGGGTTAGGAGGTTATGCTCTCATTTTTGCCATATTAAGAAAAATAGTTTTGGAAATACCATTTCTTTATTTATGGGATTATCTTTATCCATTTTATGGTCTTAGCATTGCAACTCCAACAACAGAAGTGATTCTAGCCATAATAGCAATTATAAAGTTGAAAAAAATTTTAACAGAACAGACGAAAAGGCTATAAAAATTTTTAGAATTAAACATTTATTTAATAAAGTAAACAAGCCAAAATGTAAACAGAAAAAGGAACTGAGAAATCTAATAACTAAATTAGGGTCTTTTACAGTTCCTTTTGTGTTATTCAATACACTTTATACACTATAGTTTCTATTTTTTCCAGCAAATTTCACTTATAAATTTCATAAACGAAATTTGCCAAACTGACCAATCATGTGCTCCTGGAATATGTCCACCATCTATAACGTTTTCGACTTGATTTTGTTGATTCCATTCTAGAAAATTCTCATATTTAATTTTAACTCCATTTGGATTAGCTAAAATAGCTGTTGAACCTGTATCACATGTGCCAATAGTTGTATAAAATACAGGAATGTATTTTTTGCATTTTTGACTAATTGCTCGACTATCAAATCCTGAAAATGCGCCAAAGTATCCAAAATATTCAGGATAATCAAAATACATATATGTTGTAATCATTGCTCCCATAGATATACCACAAAAGGCACGATCACTTGCTTTTTTAGAAACATTATAGTTTTTTTCTATATAAGGTATAATATAATTGATAATATTATCTTCAACCATTCCAATTCTTTCATACATTTTCATAAAATCTAATTCATAGCTACTATTTTCCATTGTAACAACAATAACTTGTTCATTGAAATTGTCAATAATATGATGAATATTACCCATAGAAAACCAATCAGTTTCGTTTCCTGTATATCCATGACTAGCATAAATAACTTTATAAGGTTGAGTGTTTTCATTGTAATTTGAAGGTAAATATATTCCTAAATCTTGGTTTTTAGAAAGATTTCCTTCATATTTAACAAAAAATAATGAACCATTTTTCTTTTTTGATGGTAATACGTAATCTAAATATGGTGATTGAGACTGTTTCATTTTATCATAATATCCATAGACGATACTTTGCTTTAATGAAGCATTTTTATAATAACTTTGGTTATTCATTTTTGAAGGTGATGGATTAGCTGGATCATCAATTGTCTCCTGAGTATAATCCTGATAAGTGATAATATAACTGTAAGGAAATGCTCCACTTGTAATAGGTATATCGAGTCTATAAATAGATAATTCTGGATCATATATCATGTCTTCTATGTAGTTTCTTTGGAATGTTCCAGGGGCAAGACTTGAGGCATACATTCCATTCCTATATTCATGAGGTGTAAAAATATTGTCTTTATCATATAAATCCATATTTGGATCAATATAAAAAAATGGACCAGTAAGACTGACTTTTATAATATCTTGTGTAGGTTTATATATAAAAGTTGCAGTATATCCACTAGGTGAATGTGAATTTTTATATACAGAAACTCCTTCATTAATTTTTTTTGATAATTGATTCATTGTTATTCTCCTTTTTATTAGGAATATATTGGCCAATAATTCCTTAGTATTAATTTACATGAATTATCAAAAAATATAAAGGTATTATGGGAATCACTCAAATTGTAAAAATATACACTATACTATACAAAATATACAGTACTGAAGTTATTGAATAGGAACCCAGACTTTTAAATATCTATTTTTATTCTTATGAATTTTAGCTATTTGAGTCGCAAATATATCACCAGAAATCACAAGATGATGATCTTGGATATATTGTAATGCTGGGTTAAAAAGAGAATAATTAATGTTAAAATCTTCATTAATGATAATAATGGTACTGAGCGCTTTTTGTTTTTTGACATGAATCATATGCTTAACAGAAATATTTAGAAATTCTATCCAATCTTTACTAAAAGAAGTACCACCAATATAATTAGTCTTCTGATTGATAAAATCATCTTTTTTAATAAGAAGTGAAAAATCAGTAAATGCAAAATCTTCATGTACTGTAGATGTAAAATTTAAATATTTGTCTTTATCTTCAAAAAAGTGCTTAAAGTCATAAGATGCTGGAAATAAGTAGCATTCCTCTAATTCTTCAATAGATATTAAATGCGAATGATTGATGATAGAATGTAATTTATCTAACGTTTCATTATTTTTATGAATAAGTTTATAAAAATATAATGATTGTTTTTTATAGTATTCCTGCTTTTGTTCAAGAATAGAAACATATTGCGAAAGAGAATCAATATGTTTTATTTTATCTATTTCTTTGATAGAAAAATCTGCTGAACGATATTTTCTACATTCAGCAATTGTTTCAATATCAAAATCAGTATAATAACGATAATGTGTTTTATCATCAATACGAGGATGAATTAATCCCATGTTTTCATAATGTCTTAATGTTTCTCTGTTAATATTTAAAAAATTCATAACTTCTTTTGCACTATATTCCATATTTATCACCATTTCAAATTATAACATTCTTTTTTATTAATAACATTAATTTTATAAATATCTTGACTTCGTGGTTACCACCAACTTTATAATGAAGAAAAATAAGGAGGAATGAATAAATGGAAAAAAGGGTTGCATTAGTAACAGGTGGATTAAGTGGAATTGGAAAGGGAACGGTATTAGAATTATCTAAAAAAGGATATGATGTTGTTATATTT
>NZ_CFJNYH010000034.1:0-33580 GCF_984815275.1 Coprobacillus sp. | reverse complement strand
TTATATTTCATACTTTTTCACAATTTACTACTTGACTTTAATATAGTTGTCTTTCTATTCCTAATTGATTTAATATTTCTTTTTGTAACGTAAACATCTCTTTTTCATCTTCTTCATTCATATGATCATATCCCAACAGATGCAATAGACCATGCGTGAATAAAAAACACATCTCACGCTTTAAAGTATGCTGATATTCTTCTGCTTGAATACAAGCATGATGATAAGAAATAAAAATATCTCCTAAACTTCGTGGCATTCCTGCCACATAAAACTGATCATTATCTTCTAATGCAAAGCTGATAACATCAGTAGAACGATCAATATTTCTATATTCCTTATTTATCTCATGAATTCGTTCATCATCAACAATAATACATGATAATTCCACATCATCTTCTATTTTTAAATATTGAAGTGCTGCTTCTACAATTTTTATAAATTGTTGTTCATAATTATCCTTACTCAATTTCAATTCATCTTCATATACAAAATCAATAGCCATTATATCACCTTTCATTTCTTAATCTTCCTTCTTCAATTATAGCACAAGCAACATTCTTGTTCACTAATTTTGTTTGATGATTAACCATAACATAAATCTTTCCTTCATCATTCTTGAATAAAAACCTCATCACTTTACTTGCTAATTTTGCATCCATATGTGAAAATGCTTCATCTAAAATGAGAATATCAAATTCTTGACATAAAAGTCTAATTAAAGAAACAATCTGTCTTTGCCCAAGTGACAGTGGTGCACCATCTTCACTTAAGACAATATGAAACATATTGAAAAGAGCTTCCTGTCCAAACGATTTTAAGTAATAACGTATCTTCTTTTCATCATGACATAAAAAATTTTCCAACAAAGTTAAATGTAAAAACGATGGTGTCTCATGAGCATATCCTATATGTTGATATAAAGAAGATAATTGAATAGTCCTTAACTCCTGATCATTAATATAGATATCTCCTGAATAATGAAGATCATATCCCATAAAAAGTCTTAACAACGTTGATTTACCAGATCCTGTCTTTCCCTTTAATAAAAGGTGTTGGTGAATTGTTAAATCAATATGTTCAAATAAAGGTACTTGATATCCATAGGCATAACTGACATTATCCAAAGTAATTGATGTAATTTTCTCCTTTATAGGTTCTTGTGGTAGTTGTGGTTCTATTTCAAATACTTTATATTTTTCATAAACAATCTTCATTTGTTTATATTGACTGACAAGATTGACAATGTTCATCACAGGTTGAATACAATAAGAAACCAACATATAAAACATCATTAACTGTCCTATCGTTAAATGAGATCTTTGATAATGATAAAATCCTAAAATCATAATAACACCATAGAAAATATAAATAAAGTATTGAATAAAACTTTGGAGTTGATTCATAAATAGAGCCTGTTTTTCTTTTAACAAAGCTTCATCTAAGTAGATATGATAACTTCTTTCCCGTTGTTGCTGTAACAATGAAAAACGTTTAATTAAAAATTGATTTTCAATTAATTCTAGAAGATGATGCTGAAAAACAAAATGTGCTTCAAGATAATTTTTATGGATATCCTGTAAAGCCTGTAAACGATAATAGGCCATAAACATAATACATAAAAACATAATTACAACCAGAAATGTCATTGATATATTTATAAACATCATTCCAATCATAAAAACAACAAAAGACAAAGCATCTAAGAACAATCTCTCATAGCACTCTAAACTCATTTCACTTAGATCAAAGAGACTTAATAATTGACTTTGAATATACCCTTTATCTTGATAAAAGAAACTATGAGTTAATTGCAGCATTCGCATAGAGGAATCAAAAACATATTCTTCATCAACTGCTTTTCTTAAAGAGATAAAAGCTTTGGTTTTGATTCTTTCCATTCTTGTTTTAATGATTTCTATACAGCTATAAGCAATGCAGAGTACAACCATATAAAAAAATTGAGTATTGATATGAATATCATCAATAATAAACTGAAAAAAGTAACTACTCAAGTATCCTAGTAAAGAAATCCATAAACCTTTCAAAATAAGATCAATCATATGTTTTTGATATGATTGAAAAGTCTGATATAAAAAAGAAAAGTAAGATTGATAAGATAATTCAGGAACACGACCAACATGTGTTATCGCTATAACATGCATGGCATAATGTTCAGACATCTCTTCTTGATAAATAGAAATGAGCCCTCTAGCTGGATCACCAATAATATACTCATCATCATTTCTTTCATATAAGACAACAAAATGACCAATATCATTATAAGCCATATAAAGAATACATGGATATTGAATATTTTTATGAATATCATCTAATGTTGCCTGATAAGCCTTAGCTTCAATTTGATAAGTCTTTAAACACTCAATAATTCCTAAAATAGAGATACCATTTTGATTTAATCTTGCTTTCTGCTTAATTTTTTTCATTTCATCCTGATAACCATAAAATTTCAAAATCATAGAAATACAATAAGCACCACAAGCCTTTTCTTCATCTTGCAAATCAATTGGATATTTTCGCATATAAAAACCCCCTTACTTCTATATTCAATAAAAATAAGGGATTTTTCTTTTTTTATTTTGATTTTTTTAAAATATTTTTTAATTTACCAATAAATTCATCAACATGTTCTTCAGTAATAACAAATGGTGGCAACATTCTTATGACATTAGTTCCAGCAGTCACAACAATAACGCCCTCAGTTAAGAGTTCTTTGACATACGGTCTGGCATCATCTTTTAATACCAATCCTTGCATTAATCCTAATCCTCTGCGACTTTCTACAATATCAAACTCTCTAATAAGTTCATCCAGCTTTTCAGTCAAATATTTAGAAATCTCTTGAACATGTTTGAGCATATCTTCTCTTTCAATGATTTCAAAAACTGTTTTCACAGCAGCACATACAAATGGATTTCCACCATATGTACTCCCATGATCGCCTGGTTCCATAGCTTTTGCATATTTTTCATTTGCTACAAATGCGCCAACAGGTACACCACATCCTATCCCCTTGGCTAAACAAACAATATCAGGTAAGATATTGTATTGAAAATAAGTCATAATTGTTCCTGTTCTCCCCATTCCACATTGAACTTCATCTAAAATCAAGCAAATATCATGTTCATCACACAACTGTCTTAATCCAGTCATAAAGTCCTGATGACATAAATTTAATCCGCCTTCACCTTGTAATGGTTCTACAATAATAGCCGCAGTTCTTTCATTGATTAATGCCTCAACACTCTTTAAATCATTTAATGTTGCATAATGAACACCTTTAATAAGTGGTCCAAATGCCTCCTGATAGTGAGGATTTCCAGTTAATTTGACTGAACCTGTTGAACGGCCATGAAATGAATGGTGAAAAGAAATAATTTCACTATTCGCTTTTCCATGTTTCATATAGTAATATTTTCTCGCTAACTTTAAAGCTCCTTCTGTTGCTTCAGCACCAGAATTACAGAAAAAGACTCCATCCAATTGTGTTGCTTTTTTAACAGCTTCAGCAGCTTCAATTGAAACAGGTGTATAAAAGTAATTAGATACGTGCATCAATGTTTCTATTTGTTTTTGCAGAGCATTAATATATGGTTTATAGCCATGACCAAATGAATTCACACCAATTCCAGAATAAAAATCTAAATATTGTTTTTTATTCGTATCATAAAGATAAACGCCTTCTCCTCTTTCTAAAACAACATCATATCTACCATATGCTTTTAAAAATGCTTTTTCCCCTCTTAAATAACTATCCATATTTATTCCCCTTTCAAATTCATAACAATTTTTTCATATAAATCTATTGCTTTTTCTAAAACTTCCTCATGAAAATTAAATGTTTCTGTATGCAACCCACTTTGATATTCTTGACATTTTGTCCCCAAGAAAAAGAATATACCAGGAATTGCTTTTTGATAGAATGAAAAATCTTCTGCTAACATTAATGGTTCTTTTAACTCAATATATATATCTTCATCTACAATATTTCTAAAAACTTTATACAAATGATCATCATTAAGTACTGGTGGATACAATGGTGGACAACTCCATTCAATTGAACAGCCATAAGCCATTTCTAAACTTTTATGAATAGAATCGATGTCTTGAGTCACTTTTATAAATAAGTTCTCATCATAACAACGCAATGTTCCATGCATTGTTGTTAAACTGGCAACACTATTTCGTGCTGATCCTCCATTTATTTGACCAATATTAATGACAGCTGGTGAGAATGGAGAAATGCGTCTTGAAATAATTGTTTGATACTGTTGTAATGCTTGATTTGCAATCATGATACTATCAATACTCTCTTGAGGCAAACCAGCATGAGCACCTTTTCCATATATCTTTACATCCAATTCTCCACACATTGCCATTAGCGGACCTTTCTTACAAGCAATCACGCCTTCTTCAATGAATGGCATTAAATGCATACCAAAAATAGCCTTAACATTATATTTTTCAAAAACACCTGACTCTACAACTTGCGCGGCAGCTCCTGGCGATTCTTCTGCGGGTTGAAATACCAATAAGACATTGCATGATAATGAACTATGGTTTTCTTTTAAACGCCTTGCAAATCCTAGTAAAGCACTCATATGTCCATCATGTCCACAAGCATGCATCATCCCAGGAATTTTAGAAGCAAAGTCTATATGATTTTTTTCTTGAATTGCCAAAGCATCAATATCACTACGAAAAGCTATTGTTGTGGATTGATGATAATCAATATAAACAATTGTTCCAGTTTCTACAACTGCTTCCCATTGATAACCCATTTTTTCTAATTCACGACGAATATAGGCGGCAGTTTGAAATTCCTGTAATCCTAGTTCAGGTATCTGATGTAAATCTCTTCTCCATTTTTTGAGTTGTTCCATATGTATCACCTTAGATTTTTCTTAAATCATCTATTAATTGTGTTTTTTCTTTTGTCTCTTTTGTTTTTTCTGCTTTAATCACTCTAGCCGGATTCCCAGCAACCACTGCACCAGCAGGAACATCATTCAAAACAATACTTCCTGCTCCTACAACTGCACCTTTGCCAATACGGACCCCTTCTACAACAACTGCATTTGCTCCAATAAGAACATCATCTTCTAAAATAACTGGAGATGCACTTGGTGGTTCAATAACACCAGCTAAGACTGCTCCTGCTCCTACGTGGCATCGTTTTCCAACTTCCACACGACCACCTAAAACAGCTCCCATGTCAATCATCGTTGATTCACCAATTTTAACACCTATATTAAGAATTGCTCCCATCATTATAACAGCATTATTCTCAATTGTCACATGATCCCTAATTATTGCTCCTGGCTCTATACGCGCATTAATATGTGTTATATCAAGCATTGGAATGGCACTATTTCTACGATCATGTTCCCAATATGTATCTTGTATTCTCGCTTTATTTTTTTCTAAATATATTTGGATAGGTTCTATATCACCAATAAGAATAAGACTAGAACCATCTCCAAAGATATGAAATTCATCACTTTCTGGTAAATTTTCCCCTTTCACATAAACTTTAACGGGTGTATGCTTTTTAGCATTTCCAATATATTGAATGATTTCTTCTGCTGTATTATACATTAAATACCTCCTCTTGAATAATTCCTTCAAAAACTGTTGTGGCCGGTCCACTCATCCAAATCTCTCCATTTTCATAACTAATATCAAGAATCCCACCTAAGAGTTCAACTTGAACATGGTTATCACACAAACCATTTATATAACTTGCATACATCACAGCACAAGCTCCTGTCCCACAAGCCATTGTTTCACCACTACCTCTTTCCCAAACACGCATCTTAAGATATTGACGATTAACAACCTCAACAAATTCAGTATTAACCGATTCAGGGAAAAGTATGTGTTTTTCAAATTTTATTCCAAGTTCTTGGATATTAAAATCTAAATGATTCATATATATTACTGTATGTGGATTTCCCATTGATAAAGATGTGAGATAATATACTTGACCATCTACTTCAATTGGTTCATTGATCATTTCTTCCTTATCAAATAGACAAGGAATTTCTTTTGATTTTAAGATAGGCTGACCCATATTGACTCTGACATATTGAACCTTATTATTGTCAATTATTAACCATACTTTCTTAATACCACCCAATGTCTCTATCTCCAAATAAGTTTTCTTGGTTAATTGATGGTCATAAACGAATTTAGCAAAACAACGAATACCATTACCACACATTTTTCCTTCACTACCATCTAAATTAAACATTCGCATCTTAAAATCACAGATTTCTGATTCTTGTATAACAATAACACCATCACTTCCAATACCAAAATGACGATCACTTATCTTTGTAATAAAATGAGGGTTCATAGGAACATCCTGATGAATGCCATCAATATAAATATAATCATTTCCTATTCCTTCCATTTTTGTGAATTTAAGCATAGTATCACCTCATCTTTATTTGATATATTAACATTTTTTTATTACGATGAAAAGACTTTTTTAAACAGTTTGCATAACATAATAAGAAAGGTGACTTTATGAAATATATGTTCAAGAGAATAAATCAACTATTCTCTATTCTCCTTATTACACTTGTTTTTATGATTTTACACTATCATTTATATTAACAAAAAACGGTTAAGAATTCTTAACCGTTATTTCTTTAAAGTAAAACCACAATTTGGACAAGTTTCTTCACTTCCAACTGGTGTTCCACAATTTGGACAATATGCTTTTGGTTCAGTTACAACTTCTACTTTTTCTTCATTAACAACTTCAGTAGGTGCTTCTATCTTTTCTTCAACATCTGATTCTACTACTGGTGCTTCTGTAACCACTTTTTCTTCAGTGGCTTTAGAAATTGGTGACCCATCATAAACCTCTTCATGATTTTCTTTCTTTTTCTTCATTAACATAAATGCAACAACTCCAGCAATTGCTGCAACACCTACAATAATGAAAATCATGCTCATATCCATTCCACCACCTGATAATTCAGATGATACAATAATATCATTAGATTTGCCAGTTGCCATCATATCTAATAAATCAACAGTTACAGTATTTCCATCTACAGTTCCAACATTTGATGTTGCTTTTCCTGGCATTTTAATAACAACATTCATTTCCATTCCTAATTTCTTCATTTGTTCAACTGAATATCCATATGAAGTTAATTGACTCATATCCATTTGATCACTAAAATCATCCATAGGTAAAGTTAATTCAATTCCATCTTTACCATTAACTTCTTTATCAATAATTCTAACAGATGCATCAGCAGATGCTGTTCCTTGTACAGAAACACCAACCCATTTAGAACCATCTATTGTTTTTTCAATTGGAGTTGTCTTGGCATCCTCCATACCTTCAGAAGATTTAATTTGATCTTCCATTTGTTTAACATAATCATCAGCAGACATTCCAGCACTTTTAAACATTGATTCCTCAGCTAAGATTTCCATACCCATTGCCATTGTCTTATCAGCTTTAACTTCAACATTAATGCTGAGTTTCATACACCCAGTCAGAACAAATACCATTAAAGCCATAGTTAATACTTTTAATATTTTTTTCATTGTATTTCCCCTCTCAAATATTTATATACATATTTTAACATAATTTGACACGATTTGGGAAATATTTTCTCATTTGGATAAAATAACCAGCATTCTTATTGTTATATTATCTCATTGCGATATAATAGAGATAAGGATGGTGATGATAATGAAAAGAATAGATAATGTTGATATCAAAGTTCTTAATGGTGAAATGGATGATCGAGAAATCAAGAATTATATTCAATATGTAAAAGAAAAATATAAAGATGAAACTTTAGTCAGTCTCACACTAACAATAGATGGTGATTATGTTGATATGAATTATCATCTCAAACCACAGCCAATTGAAAGAATTCGTAGAATTACTGGATATTTAGTAGGAACATTAGAGCGTTTTAATGATGCAAAAGTAGCAGAAGAAAGAGACCGTGTGAAACATCATTTCTAAGAATTATAGGAAAGACAATCCTATAGTTTTTTTGTTTCTACAACTTTTTTAAAAAATAACTTTACAAAATGTTTGAAATCTTATATAATCATATTTGCCTAATTGAGGTAGATATGGCGGTCGTGGTGAAGTGGTTAACACACCAGATTGTGGCTCTGGCATTCGTGGGTTCGATTCCCATCGACCGCCCCATATAACAAATAAAGTTCTTGCATTGTCAAGAACTTTTTTATATTCTTTAACTTTTATTTAAGTGGTTATAATGATTTCTTAATTCTCTTTTGTCTGGCACACTTTATGAATTATCTCATATATTATATTGGTGAAATATATGATTACAATAAGTGTATGTATGATTGTTAAAGATGAAGAAGATGTTTTGGAAAGAGCTCTATCTTCAATCAAAGATATTGCTGATGAAATTATTATTGTAGATACAGGATCTACTGATATGACAAAAGAAATTGCTGCAAAATTCACAGATAAAATCTTTGATTTTGAATGGTGCGATGATTTCTCTAAAGCGAGAAACTACTCTTTCTCTAAAGCAACTCAAGATTATTGCATGTGGCTTGATGCAGACGATGTTCTTTTAGAAGCAGATCAAAAAGAATTAATGAAATTAAAAGAAACACTTTCTCCAGAAACATCTGTCGTGATGATGAGATATAACACAGGTTTTGACAATGATGGAAAACCAACGTTTACTTATTATCGTGAAAGGTTACTGCGAAGAGAAGACCAATTCTATTGGGAAGGATTTGTGCATGAAGTTATTAGTCCAAGAGGTAAAATGGAATATAGTGAAATAGCTATTACTCATCGTAAAATAAAAGCAGGAAATCCTTTAAGAAATATAAGAATGTTTAAAGCAAAAGAAAAAGAAGGAATTCTATTCTCACCTAGAGAAATGTTCTACTATGCTAGAGAATTGTATTATCATAAATATTATGATGAGGCAATTACGCAATTTAAGAAATTTTTAAATACTGGAAAAGGATGGCGTGAAAACAATATTTCTGCTTGTCAATTCTTGGGATATTGTTATCATCAAAAAGGTGAAATGAGAGAAGCAGTTCTATCCTTACTCAATAGTTTATGTTATGATGTTCCACGAGCTGAAATATGTTGTGATTTAGGAAAGTATTTCTATGAATTAAAGTGTTATGAGCAAGCCATTTTTTGGTATGCAATGGCATTATCTTGTGAAAGAAATGATGAATCAGGTGCATTTATATCACCTGACTGCTATGATTATATTCCATATATTCAACTCTGTTTATGCTATGATGCTATTAAAGACTATAAAACAGCCAAATTCTACAATGATTTAGCTGGAAAATGTAAACCAAACGATTCATCTTATCTCTATAACAAGCGTTATTTTGAACGCATATCGTAAGACTCTTTCTTTATGGAAGAGTCTTTTTATTTTGTTTCTCTCATTGGACAAAAGTGGAATTTATACTTTTTATTGTAAATAGGGTATATCCTCATAGTTCAGTTTTATAACTTTGCGTATATTAAACTAGAACAAGCGAAAGGAGGTGAATTTATGAACGATAACATGTGTAATAACTCATGCAACAACAGTTGTAACAACAAATGTACTTGGTGTCCTCGCTGTCGTTGTTGTCCACCCGTTATTGTAAACTGTCCAACTGGAGTGACTGGCCCTGCAGGACCTACAGGTCCTATGGGTTGTCCTGGACCTAGAGGAGCAACCGGTCCAATGGGACCTATGGGATATCCTGGTAAAACTGGAGCGACTGGACCTACTGGGGCGACTGGACCAAGAGGTATAACAGGGGCGACTGGACCAAGAGGCTGTCCTGGACCAAGAGGTTGTCCTGGACCAAGAGGTATAACAGGAGCAACTGGACCTACTGGGCCTACGGGTAATACCGGGGCGACTGGAGCTACAGGTGTGACGGGGGCGACTGGACCAACTGGGGCGACTGGACCGACTGGGCCTACGGGTGCGACTGGTGTTGGAATCACTGGACCTACGGGGGCTACTGGGGCTACTGGTGCCAATGGGATTACAGGGCCAACTGGGCCTACAGGTAATACTGGACCTACAGGTGCTACTGGGGCAACTGGAGCAACTGGACCGACGGGTATTGGAATCACTGGACCTACGGGTGCTACTGGGGCTACTGGACCAACTGGTCCGACTGGAGCTAATGGTATTACTGGTCCGACTGGACCTACAGGTAATACTGGACCTACAGGTGCTAACGGATTAATTGGACCGACTGGACCTACAGGTGCTAATGGAACAACTGGAGTGACTGGACCTACAGGTGCTACTGGGGCAACTGGAGCAACTGGACCGACGGGTATTGGAATCACTGGACCTACGGGTGCTACTGGGGCTACTGGTGCCAATGGTATTACAGGGCCTACTGGACCTACGGGTGCAACTGGGCCTACTGGAGCGACTGGTAATACTGGAGCCGATGGCGCTATTGGACCTACTGGAGCCACTGGAACTACTGGACCTACGGGTGCAACTGGAGTTGGAATCACTGGTGCAACTGGGCCAATAGGTGCGACCGGACCTACGGGGGCGACTGGTAATACTGGAGCCGATGGCGCTATTGGACCTACAGGAGCCACTGGACCTACGGGTGCAACTGGAGTTGGAATCACTGGTGCAACTGGGCCAACAGGTGCGACTGGACCTACTGGGGCGACTGGTAATACTGGAGCCGATGGTGCTATTGGACCTACTGGAGCGACTGGTAATACTGGAGCCGATGGCGCTATTGGACCTACGGGTGCAACTGGGCCTACGGGTACGACCGGACCTACTGGGGCGACTGGCGTAACTGGTCCTACTGGACCTACTGGTGCAACTGGAGTTGGAATCACTGGTGCGACCGGACCTACGGGGGCAACGGGTAATACTGGGGCTGATGGTGGTGATGGACCTACTGGAGCGACTGGTAATACTGGAGCGACTGGGGCGACTGGTGCAACTGGACCTACGGGGGCAACGGGTAATACTGGGGCTGATGGTGCGACTGGACCTACGGGGGCGACAGGAAACACTGGAGCTGATGGTGCGACTGGGCCTACTGGGGCGACTGGTAATACTGGGGCTGATGGTGTGACTGGGGCGACTGGACCTACTGGTGCAACGGGTAATACTGGAGCTGATGGTGCGACTGGACCTACGGGGGCGACTGGTAATACTGGAGCTGATGGTGCGACTGGACCTACGGGGGCGACTGGTAATACTGGGGCTGATGGTGCTATTGGACCTACAGGAGCTACTGGACCTACGGGGGCGACTGGTGCTACAGGGGCTACTGGCGCTACAGGAGCTACTGGCGCTACAGGGGCTACTGGACCTACTGGGGCGACTGGTTCTTCTGCAATTATCCCATTTGCTTCTGGAATACCTGTCAGTTTAACAACTATTGCTGGTGGATTAGTGGGAACTCCTGCCTTTGTTGGATTTGGAAGTTCTGCACCTGGTTTATCAATCGTAGGTAATACTATCGATTTAACTAACCCAAGTGGAACATTAACAAACTTTGCATTTACAATGCCACGTGATGGAACCATTACTGCAATTGATGTCTTCTTCTCTACTACTGCTGCATTATCTTTAGTTGGAAGTACAATTACAATTACAGCACAGTTATATCAATCAACTGTTCCTAACAACACAATGACTGCTATTCCAGGTACGTTAATTACTCTTACACCTTCATTAACAGGTATACTCTCAATTGGATCAATTTCTAAAGGAATATTAACTGGTTTATCTATACCAGTTCCTGCACAAACACGATTGATGTTAGTATTAACTGCTACTGCAACTGGATTAAGTTTGGTTAACACAGTAGCTGGATATGCTAGTGCTGGTGTTTCAATTGACTAAATAAAAGAGGCATAACAAATAAAGATGATTTTCTTTAAATGTTGTGCCCTTTTCTTTTAAGAAATTTATAGCTATATAACAATAGTTTAAAATAGTTATGAAATTTATTTTACAAATGAGATTTAAAATTCACAATAGGAGGTGAATTCATGGACGAAAATATGTATGATTATGATTGCAGTAGATGTTTAGATTGTGATTGTAATAGATGGTCAGATTGTGATTGTTGTCCCTCAGTCATAGTTAACTGTTCAACTGGTATAACAGGCCCAACTGGTCTGACTGGAGCCACTGGGGCGACTGGGGCGACTGGGGCGACCGGTAGCACTGGAGCAACTGGTATTACTGGTACAACAGGTCCAACTGGTCCGACTGGAGCTAATGGAGTAACTGGACCGACTGGACCAACAGGCGCTAATGGTATCACTGGTCCAACTGGTGCTACTGGTAATACAGGGCCTACAGGGGCGACTGGTATCACTGGTCCTACTGGAGCAACTGGCAATACAGGACCTACCGGTGCTAATGGAACAACCGGACCGACTGGTCCGACTGGACCTTCAAATGTTATTGAATGTGGATGTGTAGATCAAGTGCGAAATGTACTCCGTCAAATTATTGAACTATATCCTGAGAATAATATCATTGTTAGCATGGAAAGTGGTGATAATGCAAGTGGTCGAGCAGGTCAGTTACTTCCACCGCCAAATACAAATCCAAATGCTGGATTACTACAGTTAATTAATAATCAAGGACAACCACAGGAAGCTATTTCGTTATGTCGAATTGCGGCATTTAGAGTCACAAGTTCAACTTATAATGATTCAATTAGTTTTTTACCAGATCCAGTACCAACACCAGAAGGTTGTGGTGCAGATTGCCAAAATGCAATTCGTTCTTACTTACCATTAGGAACAACTTCAGTAAATATTAAAGCAGGAGGACAAACGGTTGGTCAAGGAACAGTTATTAAAAATGAATTTGGAATGATTGTTTTAGTTGGTCCAAATAATAGTGATCCTTCCTTTATTTCTTTATGCAAAGCTGAAATCATAACTAAGTAATTTATAATAATATAAAGGATAAAATAAAGCTTGGCTTTTAGGTGATAATTATTTTATATTTTTATCACCTTTTCCTTTATAATTATACTTTCATAAATTAAATAGGTTTCTATGGAATGTAATTTCTTCTTAAACTGATAAATACTTTTAATCACTTGTTAAAACTCCCACCCAAGAGATAAGCAAATTTAAAGCTTCCACTTCCATGTCTTTTAAAAATATCAGTTCTTTCTTATGATAATAAAACTCTAATATAAAATGATTCTGATAAATTTTATCTTCTTTTATAATATATTTTGCAATATAAGAGAATGAATCATTTTATTAAACATTTATAACAATATTATCACTCTTATTTCAAAGTAAGTATATTGTAGTGTTTCTTTATTTTCATCTCAATAATAATCTTACTCAACAATCTTTAATTTGAATTTCAAGAATATCATTACTCCATAAAAAATTATATTTAATTAATATCAGCAGGAAATATAACATTTGCTGATTGTCTTGCTTTAGTTGCAATTGTCATTGCAATTAGACTCTTCTCCATCATATCTTGTGCTCTTTGATAATCCTTCTTATCTATAATCTTAACAAACTCTACAAATTCAAAATACATACGATGCTTTCCATCTTGTTCATTATATTGAAAAACTCTCTTATCATTTTTTAATAATTGAAAGTTAGACACATTATTAGCAGGCGTATCTAAAAGAATACATCCTTGATCTCCTTGAACACTTGTCATAATTGGTGCTTTGCAATCTTTTGCACCCACCAATACTGCTTTAAAATTTCCATAATTTAAAGTAATAATTCCTGAAGTATCAATGCCCTTTTCAATATTCGCTTGATAATAAACATCTTTTGGTTCTCCAAACAACGCTACTAAGAAATGGATATTATAAATATTCAAGTCCATCAATGCTCCGCCTGATTTTTTATAATCAAAAGCAGGTAAAATTTGACCTTCCTTAAAAGCATTATAACGAGAAGAATATTGTGAATAATTAGCTGAAACAATTTTAACATCTCCGACTTCATTTAATAATTCCTTGATTTTTAATACATTAGGTAAATATTGAGTTGAAATTGCTTCCAATAAAAGTAAATTTTCTTTTTTTGCATAAGCATTTAATTCTTCTAATTCTTTAATATGACTTGTAAAAGGTTTCTCACAAATAACATGTTTATGGGCTTTTAAAGCTTTCATGCTCATTTCATAATGAAGATGATTATTGACAGCTATATAGATAACTTCTATATCATCATTCTTCAACATTTCATCATATTCAATATATGTATTTGCAATATGATGCTCTTTAGCAAGTATTTCTATTTTATCTTGTTCCACTGGCAATGCACAAATACCAATGAGTTCTACTCCTTCAACCTCATGAATAAACGACAACATATCATGAACTATCATTCCTGCTCCTAATATTCCAACTTTCATATTTAAACCTCCTTAGCAACTTTTGTTGCTTCTTCAATAATTGTTAATACTTCAATAACTTCTTCATCTTTAATAATCTTTTCACCATGATTAAAAATAGCATCATATAAATTGTCATAAATAATACCATAATCACCTATTTCGGTTGGCACTTTCTTTGTTATATCATTTCCTTGATCATCAATATAAGATAAAGTTCCCCATTTATCTTCAGGCAATGGATCAAAACTGATTTCAATTGGTCCTGGTTTTGGTTTTAATGAACTTTGATGACCTAAAGACGGCATTAAAAAACTTCCCTTCTTACCATGAACAATAAATCTAGGATAGTCTAATTTAACATAATAACTCGTTTTGACAATAGCCTTCATACCATTTTCATAAAAGAAATCAATGTCATAATAATCATCAGCAAATCCAGGATTATCAATACTTCTACAATCATAAACAACTTTCTTAGGTTGACCAAATTGTCCAATTATCTGATCAATTGGATGAACAGCCAAACCATAAAGAATACCATATCCCTTATGTTCAGCAATACTAGGACGATAATAATCATAATGCGATTCAACTTCTACAATATCCCCTAAAACACCTGATTCAATAACCTTACGAACAGTACGCATATCAGCGTCATAACGCCTGTTCTGATTAGACATAGCAACCAATCCCTTAGATTTTGCATAATCAAAAACCTCTTTTGCTTCCTTTGCTGTCATCGCAAACGGTTTTTCACATAAGACATTCTTACCATGTTCTAAAGCTTGCATAGTATATGAAACATGGAAAGCATCTGGCGTATTGACAACAATCAAGTTCACTTCTGAGTCATTCATAACATCCTCAATATCTGATGTAAAGGTAATATTTGGATACCATGTTTCTCTTTCTTCATCCCCTACTCTATCTTCTTTTCTTCGATAGATGTACTTCACCTTAATTATGTCTTTTCTTCTTTCTACATATGGTAAATGATAACGACACACACTATTCCCAAATCCAATATAAGCAACAACTAACATATTTAATTCCTCCTTTTTCTACTTATATTTTATACAATTTGAGAAAACGTTTACACCTTAGAAATATATTTTGTAATTGAATTTCATAAAAACAAAAAGTTAATGTAATTCAATTTCATTAACTTATATTTTTATAAATTTATTATGGAATTATGAGTATTTTTTCTAATTATCATATGCCATTCATTTTCAGATTTCCATTTTCTTTATTAAGTTCATATTCTTGAGTATAAATTATGAGTTACCTATTTTTCATTCTTTTTTGATTTCAGAGTAGAAATAATATTATCAATATTATTTTCATGAATCACAACCAGAATAATTCTTTTCAAAATTCAATAAGACCTCTCGTACTTATTTTTCATTACTTTGATAGATATGATAAAAATTTTCGTGTTTTTGCTCCTTTAATCAAATCCCAGAAATATCTATTAAATGATTCAATAACAGGATATCATCAAAAATAATATATCGTTTTGAGCGATAAAACATACTATATTTGCCAAGTTAACCTGTAAAATACAAAGCTATTTATACACAAAAAGAAAAACCTATAAAACAGAATACGTATCAGGAATACATTAACTAAGTATATTCTTTTACTAACTGTTTTATAAGTTTAAAATCAATAACTATCTTTACAAAGAAACTCCTGCATAATATCCATCATGTGTCGCCTGTGCAACTGTTCCAGGACGTTTTGCATCACCAATAACATTGATATCTGGTACAAGACCATAAAACTGATTAACAATATCGCATCTTGACTGCATTCCTACAGCAACAATAACACTTTGTGCTTCAATCACTTGTAGATCAGTATTATTTTGAATGACAACACTTTGATTTTGGATAGAAAGACATTGAGAATTGAGAAATATTTTGAGATTTTGACACTCAGATAATTTCTCCAGTAATCCTGTTTGAATATGTTCATTAACATTTGAACATAATTGCTCACTCTTTTCAACAATTGTGACGTCTTTCCCTAAATGACATAATAATTTTGCAAGTTCAGAACCAATCGAACCACCACCAATAATGACAACTTTTTGGTTTATTTCATTCTGATGTCCGTAAGCATATAAGGCATCCATAACATGCTTTTGCTGAATACCTGCAATCTCTAAAGAGATGGGTTTTGCTCCAACTGCAACGATTAAACTATCACCTGTCTTTATTTCATCAATATCTTCAAGAGCATCACATTGTAATCTGACTTCAATACTTGATTTATGAATCTGTGTAATCAGATAATCCTTGTATCTCTTTAAATCCTGTTTACTTTTATCAAATTCAGAACAAGACAATTGACCACCTAAAACATCAGTTTTTTCAAAAAGGATGACTTGATGACCTCGCTCATAAGCTGTTAAAGCTGCTTTACAGCCAGCTGGTCCACCACCAATCACATAGACTTTTTTGATAGTTTTTGCTTTGGAGAGTTCAACGGGAACACTTTGTTCATGCAAATATCTAGGATTGACTGAACAACATGTGATACTTTTCATACCATAATGTCTATCTTTATTTCTAGCATATTGATTATAACAATTCATACATCTTAAACAAGGAACAATATCTTCACTCTTTTCCTCTATTGCTTTACTCGTCCAAAATGGGTCTGCAATGATTTGTCTTCCTATCACAACAGCATCAGCCTGATGATTTGCTAAAATCTCTTCTGCTTCTTCAGGTGTCATAATAGCTCCCACAACAGCGACTGGAATATGAACATATTCTTTGACTTTTTGTGACCATTGAACATTGATCTTATGATCAAAATAAGGTGTAGATGACATCTTTGTCATGGCTTTGATTTCTCTTTCTAAACCACATGAAATATGTACCATATCTATCTTATCCTCAATCAGTTGAATAAATCGAATAATTTCATCTATAGGTGTTCCATCCTCGATATATTCAAAACCACTAATACGCATATCTAAAGGATAATCTGGACCCACTGCCTGTCTGACTCTCTCCACAATTTGAATAGGAATTTTCACACGATTTTCAAAACAACCACCATAACCATCTGTACGCTTGTTATAATGCGGTGAAAGAAATTGAGTTGGTAACCAGCCATGTCCAAAATGCAACATCACCATATCAAAGCCATACTCTTTTGCATCAACTGCTCCTTTAGCGAATGCATCAGCAACTTCATTCATCATGTTTTCATCCATTGCTTTCACTTCAATACCATCTTCACGTACAAAACCAACTGGCCCAATAGCATAGTCTCCAGGCTGAACATAAGCATATTGACCAACATGACAAAGTTCAAATTCTGCTTTTGCACCACGTTGCTGAATCGTTACAACTTGTTCTCTTACTTTTTGACTTTCTTGCATATTCGCAAAACAATAAGAACCAGGTGCCATTCTTGATCGAGGACCTGGGACTGAACCGCTTGTCCCACGAATAATCATCCCAATTCCGCTCACTGATTTATCAGTCAGACTACCTAAAGGAGCAGAGATAATACGATTAGGTATCATCATTTGATTGACTTGCAATGGTTCAAAAAGATGTGGATATTTTTTAGAAAAACTCATTTTATTTTCCCCCTACTCTGGTATATCATCAAAACCAATTATATATGTAATTGTGGCTGCTCCTAAATAAGCAACAACCATTAAAATACACCAAATGAGAAATGTTTCACCTAAAAATAATGGTATACCTCCTAATCCACATAATCCTAGTCCCATTGCTTTCACAACAAAAGTTAGTGACAATGCACCACAAATTCCTGACATAATACCTGGCGCAATTAAAGATTTCTTTGTTGGCAGCAAGACACCATATAGAGCGGGCTCTGTAATCCCAATCACACCAATAATAGTAGAACTCAATGCTTCACTTTTTAATTCTTTATTTTTTGTTTTTAAGGCAACACCTAAAGCCGAACCAGCTACTGCAGCATTCCCAAATCCTAAAATTGGAAAAACAACGGAATATCCAACAGATGCTAATTCATTCAAAACAATTGGAATAGCGGTTGCCTGGTGGATACCTGTTAAAACGAAATATGGGCATGTTGCCCCAATAATCAATCCTCCTAAAATAGCAAAATGACTATAAATATATTGAATACCTTGACCTAACACTTCGGAAATCATTTGGGCTATAGGTGCAGTCACAACAATCATAAGTGGTAAACTCCCAATAATTGTAATGGCTGGAATAAGCACCGATTTCAAAAGTGTAGGAGATATCTTTTTCGCTATTTTTTCAATCCAATAGACAACTGGCATTGTCAAAAGAATAGGCGTCATTGTCGATGAATAAGTCACCAACTTCACTGGCAACCCATAGAAAGATGCACTTGTTCCCTGACTTGCAAATTCAAGAACAGCAGGATAAACAAGAATACCTCCTAAAGTCGCTCCAATATAAGGATTCACACCTAATTTTTTAGCTGAACTAAACCCTAATAGTATTGGCAAGAAATAATATCCTGCATTTCCTGTGGCACTGATCATTTGATAGCCATAGGTTGTTGCATCAATATTCACATATGACATCAAAGCAATAATCCCTTGAATTAAACCACATCCAATCAAAACAGGAATAATCGGTTGGATTGATCCTGTAATATAATCAAAAGCTGTCTTCCAGCCAAAATTTTCATTGTTTTGAACTGCTTCCACATTATCCTTAATCTTCACAATTTTTGATAACGCATCATAGACATCATTGCATTTTCCACCAAAAACAATCTGATAAGTCTTATTGAAAAATGTTGCTCCTTTAACTCCTTCTAATGTTTTGATGACATCTTCATTAACTCTCTCTTTTTCTTTGACTTCAATACGAACACGTGTAAAACAACTCATAATACTCACAATATTTTCATTTCCACCTACATTCTCTAAAATACGTCTTGCTATTTCATCATTATTCATTTTCTTCTCCTCCTTTTTTAGCAAGTTTCACTTTTTCTTCACACATCTCCTCCTTTAAAAATAAAAACTCAAGACAATCTGTGCACTGATTCTCCTGAGTTTAGCCTAATTTAATAGTGACTACCCCTATTCTTTTAATTCACAACAGTTTCTTAAATGTAGAATTAAATAATTCTTTTCTGATTCACTCATTTCTTTCCCAAATTCATCTTTTAAATGCAAAGATAAACGATTAATACATTTCTGTTCTTTTTGAAAAACACCTTGAATTGTTTCCTTTAACAAACGATTTTGTGATTGATTTTCATGACCTTCTACGTATCTTTTTGCAAAGTATTTTACATGATTGACCAATCTGGTATAAGCTAAAGAACTTTCCTTCACATCTTTTAAATAATACTTTCTAATAAAACAAACACTCTCATTCACAACTTTAAATATCTTATCAAAATCCTGTCTCTTTTGCTGAAATTCATTTTCAATAATATGCATTGCAATATATCCAACTTCATCATCTGAAATCTGAATATGAAACATGCGATGAATCATTTCTTTTGCATACAAACCAATCTTATATTCCTGCTGATAAAAGTGTTGAATATCAATCAGAAATGGATTATCTAAATCTATATTTTCCTGTAATCTTTGCAATGCAAAATAAATATGATCTGTTAATCCCAAGTAAATATTCTGATTGAGTTCCAAGTGATATTTTCTTCTCGCATATTGTACTATTTTTTCAGTCAGTTCAATATATACTCCAGGAATCTGTGAAATTAGTTCAGCTAATTTATTATTGTCAGCAACAGAAAACACTTTCTGTATTTTCCGTTCATCAATCACGTCACCTGCTTTTTTATGAAAACCAATTCCTGTCCCTACAACAATCACTTCCTCTTGCTTGTTATTTTTGGCCATCACAACATTATTATTCAATGGCTTAGTTATTATCATACGCTCACCTTCTTACCTTCATCAATTCTCCTGCCGCTTGAATGTCTTTATGATCAGTCTTGAATAACTGATAGTCTTCATCATTTTCAATTACAATCATTGTTGTTGGATGATATCTTTTTTTAATATTTTTTAAATCAATAGACATCAGCATATCACCAGCTTTGACTTTATCTCCTACTTTCACATAGGGATGAAAATATGTACCTTTTAATTCAACCGTATCAATACCAACATGAATAATAACATCAATTCCTTCCATAGAAGTGATTGCAATCACATGCTTAGTCGGAAAGACAACAGTAATGATTCCTGAAACTGGTGCATACAGTTTTCCTTCAGTTGGTTCAATAGCAAGACCATCTCCCATCATCTTTTGACAAAACACTTCATCATGAACATCTTCTATTGGTATAACACTTCCACTTACTGGTGCATAAATTGTTTGTCCATCATCTTCTACTTTTATATTTTTTCTAAGTAACATTTTAAAACCCCCTATAAATATAAAAACCAAAACTAACAATGTTAATTTTGGTTTAGCCTGCATTACCAGTGACATTTCCTATTCAATTTCTTTATCAAATAAATCGTACCACTCATTTTTCAAGATGTCAATCATTTTTTACTTTACAATGATTTTTAAAATATTCTTGAAAGCTATCATCAATTCATACTATATAATAACTATTTCAAGCAAATAGTAAATAGAAAGATCATCAGCAATTTGCAAGGGTAAAAGATGTAACTTAGGATATAGCGAATTTATCTCTATAACAACCGCTATACTAACCATTTCTATTTATATATTTAACAATGAGTTATAAATATATTTTCTTATCTTGAAATTTGATTTCATTGGTAGTTTTATTTTGATAAAATAAGAGTAGGAAGTGATCATATGATAAAAGAATTGTTTGAAACAATAACATTAACCCCACAAGAAAAAAATGTTGTTCAATATATCCAGGAACATCCAGAATGTCTACTCAATATAAATGCTAAAGAATTAGCTAAATTGACTTATGTCAGTTCACCAACCATTATTAGATTATCTAAAAAACTCGGATTTACTGGGTATCATGATTTCCAACTCACTTATGTTCAAGAATATATGTTACATCAAAAAAATTTATCTTCACGTTTAACAAAAGAAAGTTCAATTGATGATGTGATTCAAATTCTTCCTCAGATTTATGATCAAGTCTTTCATGAAACAAAAAATATGATTCAAAAAGAAGCCTTTGTCAGAACAATAAACTATATGTTGCAAGCAAAACAAATTGATTTTTATGCAAATGATAATAATTATTCAGAAGTCCAGTCTGCCTGCCTAAAATTAAATACCTTAGGCATCCGCGCTCAAGCTTTTAATACTCTAAGTCAACATTATGTAGATACATTCCAACCACAAGATGTTTTATCCTTTGTTGTGAGTCATTCAGGAAAAAATCAAACAATGGTAGATGCAGCTTATTATTTAAGAAAAAAAAGATCTCGTGTCATTGCGATTACAGGAATTCTGGATCCAACATTAGAATTAATCTGTAATGAAAGCCTGTATATTGATTCTTCACTTCATCATTTACCAATTCCAGTGATGTTATATGGCTTATCTATCCATTATATTTTAGATATATTAATCTCTATTTTGACAATCAAGAAAGATAAGTTAGAAAAAGCATAGATTTCAAAAACTATGCTTTTAATTTATTATGAGAAAAACTTGAGTCGCATAATGTTTCATTGAAGCAATTGTTTCACTTATCATCTCCATTCTATCAGGGTTTCTTTTATACTTTCTCTGTAAATATCTTGATAGTAGAAACTACTGATAAAAATTCTAAAAGAAAATTCAGGAGGCAAATATCCTGAATTTTTACTGTTGAATAACATGTTCTTAACAATGATTTCATTGCATATGTATGTATAATATATTTCTAGTTATTCTGCAGGAATTATAAGAAATATTGATAAAACTAAAAATCTATATTCTTATTTACTTTTACCATACTTTTTTTCATCTTCTTCAATATTCCCTTTATGCTGTAAAGACTTTTCTGTATATTGCATAATTTCAAACTTATTGCCATCAGGATCATGAACCCACATTTGCCATGTTTCAGACTGTCCTTTATTTGGTTCAATATCAATCTCGACACCTGCTTTAACCAGTTCTTCTCTTGCAACATGTATATCATCAACCATTAATGCAAAATGTGAATACCCTAATCTTGTATCAGGTATCTCATGTTCTAACTGACCATCACCTTTAGGAAAAAGTTCTAGATATTGACCTGGTGCCAGTTCAATAAAAATATAGGCAATATCATGAGGACGTGTTTTGGCTCTTTGCGCCCATGCTCCTCTTTCTTTTTGACCTTTATAAGCTTCATAACGCATAATAATCTTGGCTTTTAAACCTAACTTATTTTCATAAAAATCTCTCATTACATCTAATTGCTCTGTATAAAAAGATAAATGCATCACTTCATTAAACTTCATCTTGACTCTCCTCTCGTATTAATTTTTGATACCAATAAAACGAATCTTTAGGAATACGTTTCAATGTACCTGACCCATCATCATTCCTATCTACATAAATAAAGCCATAACGCTTAGACATCAATCCTTCACTTGTTGAAACAACATCCATTGCAGACCATGTTAAATATCCAATCACATTAACACCATCTTGAATGGCTAATTTCATCTGTTCAATATGTTCTTTTAAATAATTGATACGATAATTATCATGTATTTGACCCTCTTCTACCTTGTCATAAGTTCCTAATCCATTTTCAACAACCATAATAGGAATTTCATAACGTTCATACATTTGATTTAACATCAAACGAAATCCTAATGGATCAATTGTCCATCCAAAAGCTGTTTTATCTAAACAAGGATTATCCTTCATACCAGTATGTGTTGCTAAAGAACTCTTATAATATGACACTGCAATAAAGTCGAGAGGATTTTCCTTTAAGATTTTTAGATCATCTTCAAACATCTTAATACCATAGTCAAGCATTTCCTTTTGAAAATAATAAGGATAGATTCCTTTGACCATGACATCAGTATAACGATTATTTTTTCTTTCATTTTCCATCATTAATTGATAATCAAGTGGTGAAGATGTGAAAGGGTAACAGGGAGTCCCTGCAACTTCACAGCCAACCCTTAAAGATGTATCTATCTCATGACAAGTCTTGACGAATAAAGCATTGGCTAATAGTTTATGATATGCACATTGATGTAAAACAGCTTCTCTATCCTGATGTGGCTGAAGAACCGTTCCTCCTACCATATACAACGCACTATTCATGACATTGATTTCACAAAAAGATATCCAATATTTGACACGGTCATGATATCTATAAACGATTGTTTGAATATATCTTTGGTAGAGTTCAACAACTTTTCTATTTGAAAAACCATTATATTTTTGAACAATCCATAAGGGCATATCAAAATGTATTGTTGTAATAATAGGCTCTATGTGATATTTCAATAATTCATTAATAACATTGTCGTAAAACTGTAAACCAGCCTCATGTGGTTCATCTGTATCATCAAGATAAATCCGTGACCAAAGTATTGAAAACCTTAACGCTTTAAGACCCATTTTAGCAAATAATGCAATATCTTCCTGATAGTTTTCATAAAATTCAACACCCTTTTGAGATGGATAAAAATCTATAGGTCTTTCTAGATAGTGATCAGGCTCATTTAAATATTGAAATCTTGTTTCCTTACCTTGAGGAATAATATCAACAACTGTTTCACTACGACTTTCAAAGCCTCCTTCACATTGTCCTCCACTTATAGAACTTCCCCATAAAAAATTCTTATTCATAATTTAGTTCTTCCCTTTGACTTAAATAAATTATATTCTCTAATAATTGAATACATCTTAAAGAATCATAATGAGACATTTGAGAATGCTGATACTGGTGATTTTTCAAAGCATCATGAACAGCAGCAATCTCAGTATAAAAATCATCATAAATATAATCTCTTTCCAGCATGTAAGATTGATCACCTATAGTTACTGTTGCCTGTGTTGGTCGATAAAATGGTGTACATTCTATCTTTCCTTTTGTCCCGATAATCATCATTTTCTTTTCTTTATTTCTATCAAATGCACATTCAATCCTTGCTGTTTGGTGAGATTGGAAAGTGATTTCTATCTCATTATAAACATCAACACTATGTTGACGAACTTGATTGATGTGAATGTTTTGAAACTGTGATGATATAAAGTCTAAAATAGCAGCAATATTATAAATCGCAACATCATAAAGTGCACCACCCTGTTCTGTCTCATAGAAGTAACTCTTTTTATCATAGGGAACTTCATTACAAAATGATGTTTCAATTCTTAAAATATCACCTATTCCATCTCTTTGTATTAGATTCTTAATATCATCTCTTAATGGAATAAAGCGACTCTTCATGGCCTCCATAAAGAAGATTTGATTCTCCTGAGATAGATGTACAAGATCAGCAGTCTGATGATAAAACAATGTCGCTGGCTTTTCACATAGAACTGCAATATGTTTTAATAAAGCTTTTCTTGACCATTCATAATGGTCTTTATGTCTTAATGCAATATAAACAACATCAATCAAAGAATCATCTAAGAGTTCTCCATAATCAGCATAAACTTTTACATCTGGATAATCTTGCAAAAACTGCTTTCTGGTATTAGGGGTTCTAGAAGCAACAGCATAAAGAACTGCATCATCAAAATAACTTAATCCTTTTAAAAAACGCTGTGAAATTCTCCCTAATCCAATGATTCCCCATCTAATCATAAGAAACACCTAGAATCTTTTCTGTTGAAGAACATCCAACCCCAGCACGATCAATCCCTAATTCTATAAGCTCAACCAGTCTTTCACGACTACGAACACATCCTGAGCCTTTCACTTTTATTCTTCCTTGTGCAGTCTCTACAATCAGTCGTATGACATCTGGTGATGCTCCTTCAAGATGTTCACTTTTCAAATATCCTGTTGAGGTTTTGATAAAATCAGCTTCTCCTTTTATACAGCATTCAACCGCTGCCTTGATTTCTTCTTTTGTAAGAGCATCTGTTTCAACAATCACTTTGAGTCCAACATGATGCTGATGACATAAATGACTCATTAATGTGATTTCATGAATGACTTTTTCATATTCATGACTTTTTAAAAGACCATAATTCATCACCATATCAATTTCATAAATATCACCTTTATCAATAATGGCTTGAGCTTGCATTAATTTCGTTTCTATATGACTACATCCAAAAGGAAAATCACAGACAACGCATAGTAATGTCTTTGATCCCTGAATACAATCTTTGGCAATATCAATAGCTGAAGGATTGACACAAACACTCTTACATCCATAATTGACACCAATTATTATCTTTTCTTTCAATTGTTCAACAGTCATCTGTGGATCCAATACTGCATGATCAATATAACTTGCTAAAATATTCTTTTCCATTGTTTTGACCTCATTATTTCTATTTAATATCAATCAATTTTCCATGATTCACTAGAAAATATCCTGACTGTATTTTGTCTTCATTTTGAACATACGCAACAAACTATCTATTTCTCTTTTTCAATAGACCTTCTCTTTGAGAGAGTTCATCACCTGTTTTCTTCACTAACAAACAAATTGTTTTAAATTCTTCATCATTCACACAAATAGATGTGTAATGAAGGGGTGGACTATAACACTCAACAATAGACCCCTAGAGAACATAGAAAATCTTACATAAAAATGACCAGCAACCAAAATATCATAAAACACATGATATGGCCAGAAATAACTCCGGCCATAACCTCCATATATCCATAAACCTTTTGTACTGATGAAAATTGCTCAACTGCTGGGACGCTTGAATAATAACGATTTCCAAGTTTGGGAGGATGGACATTTGTTGCAACATAAGCAATCACATCACTGATATCTTCATCAATAATATTTCCAAAAGTTTGGAAGCTTTCATCGTTTATACTTTTCATTCATATAATTTCTTTTGTTTTTCTTCAATATCTTTCAACATATCAATACGTACCTGATGTCTACCACCTTCATATTCACCTGTTAACCAGGCATCAACTATCATCTTTGCCAGTTCTATACCAACAACTCTTGCTCCAAAGGCTAACATATTGGTATTGTTATGTTCTCTTGATAGCTTTGCTGAATAGGGTTCACTGCAAGTGACACAACGAATGCCATTGACTTTATTAGCGGCTAATGAAATCCCTACACCCGTTCCACAAATGACAATCCCTTTATCCACTTCCCCTGATATCACCGCATTTGCAACGGCTTCACCAGCAACAGGATAATTAAACCTTTTGGTACTATCTGTTCCAAAATTAATCACTTCATAACCATATTTGTCTTGAATATACTGTGTAATTTCTTTTTTATATTCAACTGCAACATGATCATTTCCAATTCCTATTTTCATTATAAGCTCCCTCTCTCTTTATTTATCTTAATGGTGTTGCCATTTTTGCCCAGGTATAGGCTTTGCCTTTCATCGTGATGGCTAACTGATAAATGTTTTCTGGCCACGTTCCACCACCAAAACCACCATCACCAATCGCATGTATGTCTGCACCTGTCTGTTTCATTAAAATAGCAATTTGTCTAATCGTATCCTGATCAGCAATTTCGACATTGCTATCTAAGAAACACATCACTAAAGTTCCTGGTTTATAACGATGTGTGTATTCTGTTAATTCTCTAATCATTTCTACTGTTATTCCATGTCTAGAACCAGGTGCAGGCAAATCAATGACATCAGCTCCTGAATCAATTAATTCTTTAATGACAGCTTTGGCATCATATTCAGCTAAAGAATCACCTAAGACTTTTTCAACAATACCATCTTCCCATTTACCTGCAAAGATAAGCATGTCTTCTCCTAATGTTTCTCGGGCTTCCTTGGTTGCACGAATGACATCATAGATGGATGTTCCACTACCTGGATTTCCACCTAAGACAATAAATGAAGCACCAAGTTCTTTAGCTTTGAAAGCATTTTCTTTGGAATACATCATGCTTCTCATTTCAACCTTTTTAGGATCCAATGCTAATTCCTCATCATCTGCTTTTGGACATCCCATATAAATACCAACTGGTTTTTGAGAGACCAACGCTTTTAATTCTTTGAGAGATAGTCCCTGCATACCATTAGCTTCCTTTGGATTTTCAAAGTGAAAACCATTGAGCATCACCATATCACCACCAAAAGCAAACATTAATTCTGTACTTGTACATCCATTAATTAAAATAGGATTATTCAGATAAGTCTGCCCCATAATGACACGACCTTCAGATTTTAAAATAGCTTCTTTTAACTGCATTGGTGTATATTTTGCCACTTCACTAGACTTAGCTGTAATTAATCTTGTAATGTTATAATTCAGTTCCATATGTTTCTCCTTATTTTCATTGGTATTCTAATCTAAACCTTCACCGTGAGATTGAATCACTTTCTGATACCAGTAGAATGAATCTTTTTTCATTCTACATAAATTTCCAACACCATTATCATTCATATCTACATAGATAAATCCATATCTTTTATCCATTTGACCTGTTGTAAAGGAAACCAAATCAATTGGTCCCCATGTTGTATAACCAAAAATATTGACACCTTCTTCTCTGGCTTTCATGAGACTTTGAATATGACTTCTTAAATAATTAATTCTATAATCATCATGAATAGAACCATCTTCCTCTACTTTATCATAAGCACCTAAACCATTTTCAACATCAAACAAAGGAACCTGATAACGATCATTTAAAACATGTAAAAAGTATTCATAGCCAGTTGGATCAATTTGCCATCCCCATTCACTTGCTTCAAGATATGGGTTTTTCACCTGACCTTGTCCACCTGCGGTTGTTAAAGCATCACCCTGATTTTGATGAGTTGTGATAACATTTGACATATAATAGGAGTAAGCTAAGAAATCTGATTTTCCTTCCATAAGATCTTGTTTATCTTCCTTTGTAATATCTAATTTCACATTGTTTTCTTTCCAAATACGCACTGCATATGATGGGTAATATCCTCTTACCATTGTATCCGCACAATAGGCAAACTTGTTTTGGAATTCTTTGTATGAAGCAATCACATCTTGAGGATCACATGTCATTGGATAACAGCAAAATCCTGCAACCATACAGCCGACTTTGATTTCTGGATCTATGTCATGGGCAACTTTGACAGCCTGTGCTGCAGCAACCATTTGATGATGAAGTTCTGTAAAAGCAACCTGTTTTCCTTCTTTGACATCAAAATGAAGTAAAATATTAATTTCATTAAATGTTAACCATTTATCAACCAAATCTTTATACTCGGTGAAACAGACTCTTGCAAATTCAACAAATTGATGAATCATCTCCCTGTTTGTCCATCCTCCATATGTTTCCTCTAAATAGACAGGTTCATCATACTTATATAATGTAATCACTGGATCCATACCATATTTTCTACATTCCTTAAAAACATTTCTATAAAATTCAACACCTGCCTGATTCACTCCACCTTCTACTCCATATGGAAAAATTCTCGCCCAGGATATTGTTGTATTCAATGTTGTAAATCCCATTTCAGCAAACAAGGCAATATCTTCTTTATATCTATGGTAGAAGTCAATACCCACATGATTGGTATATCTCACATCATCAAAAAGAGTATATTTTGCACCTTGAGGCAAATGATCAAACTGCCTCATTTTCCCTCTTGTCCCATCGGCGTTTAAATAATGTATATAACGATTATCAGTTGTTGTTCCTGGATCTCCAAAATCAACCTGGACAGGACTTTTTCCATCTTCATCCCAAGCTCCTTCACATTGGGCAGCACTGATAGAACCACCCCATAAAAACTTTTTAGGAAAACTCATTTTACTTCCTCACTTTCTATTTATTTAATAATTCAATTGCGTGATCCAAGACCTTTTGACCATTCATCATACCATAATCCTGCATATTAATAACTTCTACAGGTTTATCAGGGTACATTCCTTGTATTTTCTTTAACTCATAACGAACTTGTGGTCCAAGTAGAATCACATCTGATTGATCAGCATACGATGTCACAGACCCAACAGGATGTGCTTCAATATGCACTTCAATACCTTTTTCTTGAGCAGCGTCATTCATTCGGTTGACTAGTAAACTTGTTGACATACCAGCTGCACACACTAATAAAATATTCATTATTTTTTTCCTCCTATAATTGTCTTAATTCAGGTATAATTTCCTGATAATTTTTTTCTTTTCCAAATAATGCACTTGTACCTAAAATGAAGCCATCAACTCCTATTTTTGATAAAGTTTCAATACGTTCTGGTGAACAAGCGCCATCTAACATGACTTTGTATCCATACTGCTTTTTCTTCTCACATAACTGTTTTAATTTTTCATCTACAAAACTCAGATACTTTTGTCCAGAAAATCCTGGATTGACACTCATAACCAAAACATAATCCACTAAAGTTAACACCTCTTTGATAGATTCAAAAGATGTTCCCGGATTGATTGCAAGTCCTGAACAAATCCCTGTATCTTTAATCATTTGTAAAGTCCTTGTAATATGACAATCATTTTCTGAATGTACATAAATAATTTGAACACCCATTTCAGCAAATTTTGAAATATAATCACTCGCTTTATTTACCATCAAATGCACATCACAGGGCACTGTTGCCTGCTTTACTATAAATTCAATATCCTGTAGTCCCATTCCAAAATTTGGAACAAAATTACCATCCATCACATCAAGATGAAAGATATCTATTCCCGCTTCTTCTAAGTCTTTGACTTCTTTTTCTAAGTTTCCAAACTGTGCACACATCATGGATGGGCATAATAATTTCTCCATATTTCCTCCTCAGTAAAACGTTTACTCATCTCGTGAAGAAATAAAGGTTTTCACCTTTATTTCTCATATTCAATATTATTGGCTAAGTCTTCACCATGACTGGCAATGACTTTTTTATACCAATAGAATGATTTCTTTGGATAGCGCTTCATAGACTTGATTGTATGTTCGTATCTATCAACATAAATAAATCCATAACGTTTGACAAAGCCCTCTCTTGTAGAATGCAAATCATGAGCTGACCATGTTAAATAGCCTAAAAGATCAACGCCATCAGCAACTGCTTCTTTCATACATTCAATATGTCTGGCAAGATAATCAATACGATAATCATCATGGATTTGATTGTTTTCATCTAACTCTTCAGTAGCACCCATACCATTTTCCAAAATGAGAATTGGTAATTGATAACGATGATAAATTTCCATGAGTTGATAGTAGAAACCATCTGGATCAATAATCCATCCCCATTCCGTTTCATCACAATAAGGATTTAAATCACCAGTTCGATACTGAACAAGGGCTTCTTGAACTTCTTTTGGGGCTGGTGCCATTTTTAATGGAGCACCACTCTCACCAGCTCTTGCTACACTGGTTGAATAATAAGTTGTTGAAATCAAATCTGGTTTTACTGAAGCTATTAATTCTTCATCACCAGGTTCCATATGTGGTAAACAATTTAATTCTTCTAAATAATTGATAAAATACTGTGGATATTTACCACGACAATAAACATCTAAATAAGCCCAGTTTGTCATATACATTTGTTTTAAGGCCATGCGTACATCTTGAGGATTGCAAGTTGCTGGATAAACAACTCCTGTTGCACAGTTAGGACCAATCTTTGCATCAGGGTCAATCTCATGGCAGGTATGAACACATCTTGCATAAGCCAATGTAAGATGATGTTCTATTTGCCAGGTCTCCTGTTCTGTCAAATCATTATTTCCCATGATATATTCCTGATCAAGATGGAATAAATTAGGTTCATTAAATGGTGTATAATATTTAATTCTGCCTTTAAAATGTTTAAATATTGTTGAAACATACTTGATGTATAAATCAATCACACGACGGTCTAAAAATCCACGATATTTATCAAGCAAAGTTTGTGGTAAATCATAAGCATAAAGTGTTGCAACTGGTGTAATCCCACGCTTGATTAAACCATCAACCATGCAATCATAAAATGCCAATCCTTTTTCATTTGGCTGTTCTTCTTCACCAGTAGGATAAATTCTTGTCCAAGCAATTGAAAAACGATAAATAGTGAATCCCATTTCCTGATATAAATCTAAATCTTCTTCTAAATGATGATAATGATCACTAGCAATATGAAAGTTTGAATAACCATTTTTTAAGACTCTTGTATCACTGATAGAAACACCTTTTCCATCTTCATTCCATGCTCCTTCAAATTGTTGAGCATTTGTAGAACTTCCCCACATAAATGTCTCTGGTAACTTCTTTGTCATAATCCATTCCCTCTACTTTCCTTATCTTATAATCCTATTTTAGTGCCATTGAGTAAACGTTTCCACACATCTTAATGGCACACTTTGTGCCATTATCAAAAATAGCCTTGATTGATTCTCTATTATAAGATATGATTGAATGAGTAATCGTTTTCATAAAATCATTTGTAAATATTTGTAAAAACCTATATAATAGAATAAGGAGTGAAACTTATGGATAAAAAAAGAAGCATCTCAATAAAAGAAATTGCCAAACTTGCAAATGTTTCAGTTGCAACTGTTTCAAGGGTTATTAATAATAATGGGCGATTTTCTGAAGATACGAGAAAAAAGGTTCAATACATTATAGACAAATATGGTTATACAACCAACATGGCTGCAAAGAGTTTAAGAATGTCAAAATCTAAAACAGTAGGACTGATTGTTCCTAATATTGATAATGAATGGTTTTCTCATCTGGTATTAGAAATAGAAAAATACTTTTTTGAAAAAAATTATTCAGTTTTTATATGCAATACTTCTCAAGATGAAAAAAAAGAAATTGCTTATTTTAAATCTCTAGATTCTAAATTGGTTGATGGTATTATGTGTATTTCTGGTATTGAAGAGATACCAACTGATGTCATTACACGTAATATTCCCATCGTTTGTATTGATAGAAAACCTAAAGATCATAATAATGTTTATTATGTTGAATCTAATCATTATAGTGGTGGCTATTTAGCAACCGAAGAACTGATAAAAAAAGGTTGTCAAAGAATTGCAATCGTGTCAAGAAACAAAACACTTTCTGTAAATAAACAGCGGCTAGAAGGATATCGTCAAGCATTAAAAGATTATGGATTACAAGAATACAAAGAATTACAATTATTGCTTGATCTTTCTTCTGCAAATTATGAAGGCGCTAGAGAAGCCATGAACAAGCTCATTAAATCAGGTATTCCTTTTGATGGTGTTTTTGCAACAAATGACTGGCGTGCTTATGGTGTTATGGTTGCTTTAGCTGAGAATCATATAAAAGTTCCTGATGATGTAAAAGTGATAGGCTTTGATGATATTTCCATTTCTCATTCATGTCATCCCTCATTATCTACAATTCGTCAAGATACGAAAGGATTAGCCCAAAAAGCATCTAGTCTATTGTTAAACTTAATGAATGATAAAGAAGTACAGTTAGAAGAAAGACGTTTTATCTTACCTGTTGAAGTCATTCAACGTGATTCAACCCATATAAAATAAATGTATATAAAAAGTATCATTTTGAAATGATACTTTTTATATTTTTAAACTTGATGTTTATAAATTGATTCATATTCTTTTAAAATATTCAAAGAATGACTTGTTCCAATTCGTGTTGCTCCTGCTTCTATCATAGCAAGACAGGTTTGCCAGTCACGAATTCCACCAGCAGCTTTTACCTGAACCTCTTGACCGACTATCTCTTTCATAAGACGAACATCTTCAATAGTCGCACCACCAGTCCCAAAGCCTGTACTTGTCTTAATAAAATCTGGCTTTATCTCTTTTGCAATTTCTGATAGTTTCTTAATTTCACATTGATCTAAATAGCAATTTTCAAAAATAACTTTACAAATAACATTATTCTCATGGCATAAGGTCACAATCTCTTGCATTTCTTTTTTAAGATATTCCCAATCATGCATTTTTGCCTTCCCTATATTGATGACATAATCAATCTCATCGGCACCATCAAGAATAGCTTGTTTTGTTTCTGCTAACTTAACAGACAAAGTTGTTTGACCTAGAGGAAAGGAAATAGCAGCACCAACATGAACTTGACTCTCTGGTATATTGAAGTTACTCATACAAAGAGTAATAAATCTAATATACCAATTCT